>CAZAYQ010000001.1:0-38963 GCA_964489345.1 uncultured Clostridia bacterium
CCAAACTACTGAAAGATTCAGCCAATACCTTTAATGTAATTGTTTTTCCCGTGCCTGTTGCCCCTGACACCAGACCGTGTCTATTAGTCATCTTTGGTTCTAAATATACCCTTTTATCACTTTTTCCTATCCAAATTTTATTATCGGCAAACATCCTACTCTCCTTTTTAAAATTTTATCTGCTTCCCTTGTCATATGGTATTCCTTCTGCTCTCGGTGCCTGTGAATTCTTTGAGGAGAAGGTCAAAACTACCAAGGTTGCTATATATGGAATCATCTTATATACTTCGTTTGATATGGGTAAACCCTTAAGAAATGGTATACCTGAATAAGCTGAAGCAAATGTCTTCATTATTCCAAAGAAAAATGCAGCTACAAATATTTTTTTTGTTCTCCATTGGCCAAAAATCAATACTGCTATTGCCAGGAACCCATAGCCGGCAACAGTCGCATTAAAATTTGTACTTGTTGGAACTACAAATGTAAGTCCGCCTATTCCCGCTAAAATGCCTGAAATAATTACTCCTGCATATCTGATGCGGTAAACATTTATACCCACAGAATCTGCCGCCTGGGGATGTTCACCGCAAGCCCGGAGCCTCAGACCGAAACGCGTATGATTTATTACAAACCATGATGTAAGAGCAATCAAAAACCCAAGATAAGTTGTTATGTAAGCATTCTTAAACAAAATGGGGCCCAGTATGGGAATATCCCCTAAAATTGGAACACTTCTCATATAAAACGTATCTTTGAATTGAACCTGCTGAAGTCCTTGAATCATTCTTGCCGTATATACTGCAAAGGCAGGAGCGAACATATTCAGTGCTGTACCGCTTATGGTCTGATTTGCTTTTAAATTAATTGAAGCAAATGCATGGAAGAGTGAAAATAATGCACCTGCAAGAGCCGATACCAGGACAGCCAATAACAAAAGTCCTTGTCCGCTCATAGTATCTTGAAATATATGAATAAATCCTATTCCAAAAAATGCTCCTATTACCATTATACCTTCCAAAGCAATATTTACAATACCGCTTCTTTCAGAGAACATTCCTCCCAGGGCAACAATCAGTAGGGGAATTGCAAAATACATAGTCTGCTGTGCTATAAAATATACCGTACTCATTTAAATATCCTCCCCATCAGGTTCAACCGGATAATTTGCATCAGAAATTTCAGATGCTTTTGCCGGCACTTCAATAACTCCATCTGTATCATGTCTTATAAATCTGCTCATTATTTGTTTAAACAATAATGCAAAAGCCCCGCAATAAATAATTACAGCGATAATCATATCTATTATTTCAGGCACAAAATTATAGAGCTGTATATTAAATCCTCCAACTTCCAAATGTGCTATAAAGATACCGGCTAGAAATATTCCTATGGGATGGGACATTCCTAACAGTGCGACGGAAATACCGCTAAAACCTTCCGGAGCCAGCACATCCAATACATGTATATACTTACCTGAACCTGAAAGGTATAATAGTCCTCCCCCAAGTCCCGATAAAGCGCCCGCTATAACCATTGACAAAATTATACTTCTCTTTTCATTTATTCCTGCATATT
Organism: uncultured Clostridia bacterium; assembly: GCA_964489345.1. Taxonomy (GTDB): domain Bacteria; phylum Bacillota; class Clostridia; order Tissierellales; family Sedimentibacteraceae; genus Sedimentibacter. Next base: position 1,576 of record CAZAYQ010000001.1, read on the forward strand.
TGCTTGCTTCCTTATTGCTTCCGCAAGCCTTTAATTCATAGCCGAAGGTGGTTTTCTGCAGTATTATATAAATTACTATTACAGCCAATATTACTATAAATATTCCAATGCTTACATTACTGGTATTAAAAAGCTTATCCATACCTGCTTTGGGCAGGATGGCGGTTTTCAAAACAGGTTTTGTCTGGTTTTTTAATGAATCATACACTGTTTTAACTATTGACATATTAACCAGATACATACCGATATAATTCATCATTATTGATGTTATAACTTCATTTACATTAAAAAATGCTTTAAGGATACCCGGTCCTGACCCCCATAGGGCTCCTGCTGCCATTGCTCCCAATAATGCAGCAAGCCAGTGTATTTGTTCAGGAACAAAGGTCCACTTAATTCCTATATAAATTGCAACAAAGGCTCCTAAGGTAAATTGTCCCGATGCTCCTATGTTGAACAATCCCGTTTTAAAAGCAAAGCCTACGGATAAACCTGTCATAATAATAGGGATGGCATAATACAATACTTGAGCTATGCCTCGTGTGCCGTCTGCAAAACCTCCTTTTAAAATCGTTAAAAAAGCAGGAAAAGCATCTTCTGCATTACTTATTAATAATATTATAAGACCAACCAGGAGCCCTGCTAAAATAGCCATCAAAGAAGCTAAAAAACTGGTAAAACCTTCAAACTGAAACAGTTTAATTCTTTTCATGCTTTTTACCCCCTCTTTGATCCGGCCATATAAAGACCTAATTCTTCTACAGTAATTTTTTTGGGGTTTAAATCGCCTACAATTTCTCCCTCGTATATTACCAGGATTCTATCGCTTACATCCATTACCTCATCAAGTTCCAAAGATACTAAAAGCACTGCTTTTCCCTGGTCCCTCTGAGCTATCAGCTGCTTATGAATGTATTCGGTGGCACCTATATCAAGTCCTCTTGTAGGCTGAACGGCCATTACAATATCCGGGTCCTTGTCAAGCTCTCTTGCAATTATAAGTTTTTGCTGATTGCCTCCGGACATATTCCCAACTATTGAATCTTCATCTCTGGGGCTTCTTATATCGTATTGTTTTATTAATTTTTTGGCGTATTCTCTTACTGCATTAAATTTTATAAATCCTTTGTTTTGAAAGCGGGGTTGAAAGTAAGTTTGTAAAACACAATTCTGTTTAAGATCAAAATTCAATATTAAGCCGTGCTTATGCCTGTCTTCAGGTATATGGGACATACCGCCAAGACTTTTTTTTCTGACTGATTCCTTTGTAATATCTTTTCCCTTTAATAGTACATGTCCTTCATTAATAGGTATGAGACCTGTTATTCCATAAACCAGTTCAGACTGCCCGTTGCCGTCAATACCGGCTATGCAAAGAATCTCTCCCGCTTTAACTTTAAAAGATACATCGTTAACCATATTTTTTTTTGAATTCTTTGCTGTGACAGTCAAATTCTTAACTTCAAGAATCGCCTGGCCTGTCTCTATATCATCCTTTTCTATATTAAAATTTATTTTACGTCCCACCATCATTTCTGACATCTGTTCCTTACTTGTTGTTTCTACATCAACAGTTCCAATATATTTGCCTTTACGTAAAACTGTACACCTATCAGCTGCTTCTTTAATTTCATTTAATTTATGGGAGATGAAAACAATTGATTTTCCTTCCTTCACTAATTCTTTCATTATTTTCATTAATTCTTCAATTTCCTGAGGTGTTAAAACGGCTGTAGGCTCATCAAAGATTAATATTTCGCTGTCTGAATACAGCATTTTAAGTATCTCAACCCTTTGCTGCATTCCCACGGTTATATCAGAAATATATGCATCCGGGTCGATTCTTAATTTATAGCGTTGGCTTAAGTCTATAACCTTTTTTCTTGCATCATCCTTCTTTAAGATACCCAGGTTTACGGTTTCTCTGCCTAAAATAATGCTTTCAAGCACCGTAAAATTATGAACAAGTTTGAAATGCTGGTGAACCATTCCTATTTTTATAGAGCTTGCATCATTAGGGTTTTCAATTTTAACAGGATTGCCGTTAATTTTTATAGTGCCTTTATCTGCTTGATATAAACCGAATAAAATACTCATCAAAGTAGATTTCCCGGCCCCGTTTTCTCCCAAAAGGGCATGTACTTCACCTTTTTTGACATTTAAAGTTACATCATCAAGAGCTTTAAAATTACCGAACATTTTGGTAATATTGTTCATTTCAATTACATAATCCATATAAGTACCTGCCCTTTAATTTAATAAGGAAGGGGGACACACCTTCAGAGGTATAGAAACTGAAAAAAGGTTATAATATTCAGTCTGAAGGAATGTCCCCAATAAATATCTATCTGATTACTTCTACTTGAACCTTGCTGACAGGAATGTCTGCTGCTGAAACCTGATCAGCTTCTTTTCCTGAATCTTCAACAACATCTGCATCGTTCATTATTTCAATTTGCTGTCCTACTATTTTCCCGTAAATTCCATCATAGTCAGTTTGTGTGAAAGTTTCAAATCTTGAATTTTCCATCGGCAATTGTACGCCTTCAACAGTTGCATCCAAAGTTACAGAAGTTCCTCCGGGGAAACTGCCGCCGTAATATGCTGCTAAAGCATCATATACTGATTTTGAAAGGTTCTTCATTGATGATGTAATAACTGTATCTGATTCTTGAGATTGGTCAACGTCAACACCGATTACTTTTGTATCTGCTGCCTCTGCTGCTTTCATAACTGAGTTTCCTACAGCACCGCCGCAAGCAAATATAACTTCAGTTCCTTCATTGTACCAGGCTGCTGCTTTTGCCTGGTTTTCAGGAGTAGCATCAAAATTTCCCACATAAGTATATTTTACTTGAACAGGGTCTGTTAAGCCCATTTCATGTGCTGCATATTCAGCACCTTGAACATATCCGTAACCGAAACGAACAACAGCAGGAACTGCCATGCCGCCCATAAAGCCTAACTTGCTGTATCCTTCTTTTACTATGCTGTATCCTGCCAAGAAACCTGCTTCTTCTTCAGCATAGAATATAGAATATGTATTATCGGCAATGTCATTAACCCAGTCACCTGCGTGAGGTGCACCGTCAAGAATTACAAATTTTACATCAGGATATTGTCTTTGTACTGTATGAATAGGAACTTCAAACAAGAATCCCGGGCATACTATAACCTTTGCTCCTGCTTTAACTGCCAAATCTATTGAAGTCACATAAGCAGTGTCTGATTGCTCAGATGGTTGATAATACTTGTATGTAATATTGTTTTCTACAGCATAGGCTTCTACCCCTTCCCAAGCACCCTGGTTGAACGATTTGTCGTCAATTGTTCCAACGTCAGTTATTAGGGCTAATTCAAAAACATTAGCTGCCGGCTCTACCGGTTTTTCCGGCTCTTCCGGTGTCTCCGGTGTCTCCGGTGTTTCCGGTTCTTCCGGTGCTTTCGGTTGATTGTTAGCACATGCTGAAAAAGCAAAGAGCATAATGAACACAAGTGCTACAATTGCCAACTTTCTCCATGATTTCATGATATTAATTCCTCCATTTTATAAAGTTTATATAAAGAACGCCTAAGCGTTATTTATCAGTTTAATGGCAGAAGAGGTCCCTAATCTGGAACAGCCTGCGTAAATAAAAGCTTCCATATCCTTTAAAGTTTTTATACTGCCGGAAGCTTTAATTTTAACATTTTGTCCAATATGTTTTTTAAATAAGAGAACATCCTCTATTGTTGCACCCCCTGTACCAAAACCTGTTGATGTCTTTATGTAATCTGCTTTTGAACTGGTCACTGCATGACACATTTGAATTTTTTCTTCTTCTGTCAGGTAACATGTTTCCACAATTACCTTAAGAATATGATCTCCTGCAATTTCCTTTAAAATTCGGATTTCATTCTCAACCTTCTTGTAATCTTTATTTTTTACATCAGTAATATTTATTACCATATCGATTTCATTAACGCCGTCTTTAAGAGCCTGTATACATTCTTCAGCCTTTGCCCCTGTAGTTGAGTATCCCAGAGGAAAACCGACAACAGTACATATATTAACCTTATCACCGTATTCATCATGAATTCTTTTTATGTAATTTGGAGGTATGCATACTGATGCCGTTTTATACTTTATAGCTTCATCGCATAAAATACGAATATCTTCCCAGGCTGCATAAGCTTTCAACAAGGTGTGGTCAACATATTTCATTATTTCAAGATTATCCATAGGAGCCTCCTTACCTATTTAATAGAATAAGTTTAGCACAAAATGAGCAATTCGTCAATTATTGATGAAAATATCTTAGGGGAGCTTTCTATGATATTTGAATTGCTTTTCCGGTTGAAAAGAGGTATAAATAACATTCTTTAACTTTTATGCCGGTTATTTTCTCTAAAGCTTCCTTGTACAGGGCAAGCTGGTCCTTGTATTCTTCTTTAAGCTTGCTGATTTGAGCGGCAGTATTTTTTGTTTCATCAATTTTATCAGTTTTGTAATCAATAATTACTGCCTTCCCGCCCTCTATGAAATAAGAGTCAATTATACCCTGGACAAGAATTAAGTCTTCTTCATCAAGACTTTTTAACACATCCTTTGCCTTCTTTCTGAATACAAAGGGTGCTTCCCTGTAGACCAAATCCGAAGAAACCATTCTTTTTCCAATGGGGCTTTTGAAAAACTTTTCAATTTTTTCTGCATATGCCCTTACTGCAATTTTTGCTTCAGCTTCTGTAAGAAGCTTTTTTTCTTCCATTTGTTTTATTGTTTTAATTATACCGGAGCTTTTTAAATCGCCTTTCAAGTCTAAATGCTCCATTACATAGTGAAGCAGACTTCCTATTTCTGCACCTGTAATTTCTTTATTCAAATTGAATGTATTGTCCCTTTCATCGTAGATAAACATATCAACTAAGGTTGGAATTTTATATCTTAATTTGGGAAACTCTTTGTTTCCCAAGTTTTTAAGCTCTGTTACAGAAAGCTTTGTCGGTACATTTACTGAAGCTGTATAGGGGTATTTAAAGCTTAACCGCCTTCTTATTTCCTGGTAATGGGGACTGTTCTCTTTATTTTTAAAATCATTTAATTCTTTAATTTTATTTTCTCTTAAGTTGAACTCATCATTAACATTTAAACTCAAATCAGAAAGTGATATAAGTTTTAAATCCCATTTCTTCCACTGACCTTTTTGAACTATTTCATTAAAATCCTTAAAATTCACTTTCTCAAATAAAGAACTGCATATCCAGTCCATATATGAAAGACCCTTGAATACAAAATATTTAGAGTGGCCCCTTCGCCAAATTCTTTGCTTCTGCTCCAAATTGCCCACTGTTCCTGCCATTATCAGCCTGTCTTCTGCCCTGGTCATTGCAACATACAAAACTCTCATTTCTTCAGAAATATTTTCTTTTTTGAGTTTCAGTTTAATTGCTCTTCGTGCCAGTGTTTCTTTTTCTGTCCTATTATTAATATTTATAAACTTTGGAGCAATGCCGTAGTCCTTATGCATTAATATTTTATTTCTTGTATCCTGCAGATTAAACTGTTTGTTAAGGCCGCAAAGAATAACTACGGGAAATTCAAGACCCTTGGATTTATGAACTGACATAAGCCTTACTACATTGTCGTTTTCCCCCAGTGTTTTGGCTTGTCCCCTGTCATCAGCCCCCTTTGTTACCTTTTCAATGTATCTTAAGAATTTAAACAAGCCCCTCATTGATGTTTTTTCAAATATATATGCCAAATCAGCCAGCATCCTTAAATTGGCCTGTCTCATTTTTCCGTTTGGAAGGGCCCCGGCAAAATTGTAATAATTTGATTCCATCAAAATTCCCCAAATTAATTCATTAAGATCCATATACCTGCTTTTGTAAGACCAGGAATATATTTTTTCTATAAAATCTTTTATCTTGCAGGCCAATTCAGAAGTTTCCCCATCTTTTTGTGATTGCATATATATAGTAACAGCATCTATAAAGTGTTTTTCCTTAGGGCTTGTAAGTCTTATTTCCAATAGCTCACCAGTAGAAAAATTGCCCATAGGCGACCTCATAACGCTTAAAAGTGCTATATCCTGTCTTATGTTATCAATCAGCTTCAGAAGATTTATGACAATTTTAACTTCCAATGCTTCATAATAGCCCTTTCCCCCGTCATAGTAAAACGGAATATCCTCTTTATTGAATCTTTCCTCAAATATACCTGCCCAGTTTGATACTGCTCTTAGTAAAATTACAATATCCTTATAATCTATTTCTTCTTTTATCAATTCTTTTATTTTCTTTGCAGCAAACAAAGCTTCAAGTTCGGCTGTTTGCATGGATTCAATTTCAAGCTCTATTTGACTTTTTGCCTGATTGGAATTTTCGCTGACCCCTTCATCATCATCTTCGTCTGCCCTTAAAGAAGTATTCTTCACTATTATATTAAGTTCAACGGGAATGTTTGCAGGAAACTTCGTTCCTGTATTAAGAGCTGCTTTTTCATCGTAGTCAACTTCCCCTAAGTCTTTTGTCATAATATTTTTAAACACAAAATTAACAGCTTTTAAAATTTCATCCCTGCTTCTGAAATTTTTATTTAGATCAATAGTTCTGTTTATTATATCATCACCCAGTTCAGGCCTGTCTTGAGTGTAGGTTTCATATTTATAGTTGAAAATACCGGGGTCTGCCAGCCTGAATCTGTATATGCTCTGCTTTACATCTCCTACCATGAATAAATTGTTTTCTCTTTTGATCTGCCCTATGATTGTTTCCTGCAGACTGTTTGAATCCTGGTATTCATCTATGAAAATATAAGAATATTTTTTCCTGTAATGGTCAGCCGCTTCTGAAGGCTTGAATTCACCTTTCTCATTTTTGTTTCTTAATATAGCTAATGCATAATGCTCTAAATCATTAAAATCAGCTATGGACTTTTCTCTCTTTTTTTCTTTGTAATATTTGTCTGTCTTTATGATTAATTCTCTTAATGAAGCAATCGACCCGTGCATTTCATTAATTTCACATGCGTACTTGTCATAATCCAAATCATAAGGAAGCTCTGTTTTTATTGAAGCAATAAGAGCTTTGTATTTTGCCCTCATGCTGTTATTGTTTTTTGAGCCGGCAACTTCAATTTGCTTTTCTATATCTACATGAGCATTGTCCTTTTCCTTAAAAGGGGCGGCTCTCGGTGCCTTAAAATCCTTAAGGGCAGTTATGAATTCTTCCATATCCCTGTCAAGAAGCCTTATAAGATTATCAACCAGGTCCATATCCTTTTTTAAAGTATCCAAATAAAGATCAGGACCATCAGCTTCGTTGCATATTTCAAGAGCAGTAAAGATGTATCCCTTGGCACCGTCCAGCATAAGCATAATATAGCTTTTTATTTCATCAAGCCACTTTGAATTTTTAAGGTCTTGACCTGTTATATGAAGTTTTTCAACACTTTCTTCAAGCCAGGCAAAAGGATCCGGGAAGCTTAAAATAAACTTGTAGCTTGATTGAATTATTAAGCTGAGGTCTTCATCCCCTCTGTTTCCGGTAAACCCTTCAACCAATTTTCTGAAATTTTCATTATTGTTAATTTCTTCATATTCTTCTTCTAATGCTTCATCTATGGATTCCTGCAAAAGTATACCTAATTCACTTTCATCGCCCACCCTGAAATTTGGGTCAAGGTCAGCCGAATGGAAGTTTTTCTTTACTATATCCATACAAAAGGAGTCAATTGTAGTAATCATAGACCTGTTTAAAAGGGATAATTGTTTTCTTAAATGCTTTACATTTCCTTCCCTGCTTTGAACGGCTTTTACCAGTGAGCTTTGGAGCTTCTTCTTCATACCGGCGGCAGCTGCCTTGGTAAATGTAACTACCAGGAGTCTGTCTATATCTTCGCCGTTTTTTATGAGGGTAATTATTCTTTCAACCATTACAGCAGTTTTCCCTGAACCGGCTGCGGCTGAAACCAATATATTAGAATTTTTCAGCTCTATTATACGCTTTTGTTCTTTTGTCCAATTCATAGTGCTTCTCCTCCTGCTGTTTCTGTTTCGATTGCAACCTCGGGTGTCTGTTCAAAATAGGGTTGGTTTTTTCCGATTAATCGGTATTTGTTTCCCAATGAGCTGTCAAACTGGCAAATACTTATATATTCACAATATGTGCATGGTATTTTTCCGTCAGATTTCTTGTAAGGGTCAATATTTATATTTCCTTCTAAAATACTCTTTGTCATATCCGAACACTTTTTATAAACCATTTCGATTAAATCATTAAAAGCATCTTCCGTTAATCCTTTAGTTCTGTTTTCATAAAACTCACCGTCATTTTTTATAGCTGCAGGTATAATGCTTGAAGTATTGCCAATATTTTTATCCAAAAATTGCACAACTTCTTTGTCTTTTAATACAAAACCCTTAAGCTTTAAGCTCTTGAATATTTCTTCTTCCGGCTCCTTTGATTTATTGTCATCCTTATATACCGGATCATTTATATAATAATAAAATATACCGCCGATATGAGGTTTTTTCCCGAATAATTCTTCTCCTTTGTCAATTAAAGCTTTTAAATACACAATCAATTGAACCTGGATGCCTTCTTGAGCATCGTCTAAGTCAATATCATTCGGAGAAGATTTGTAATCAATAATACTTGCATACAATTTGCCGTTATTTTCAAAAGCATCTACTCTGTCTATTTTACCTCTGAGCTTTAAAACTTCCTTAATTTTATCAGTTTCTACCGGTATTTCGATAGGCGGCAAAAAAACTCCCTTCGCCTTTTCATCACTATTATCCACCAAATCAAATTGGAGCTCTGTATACTTAGGTCTGAAGTCGCTTGAATTTAATTGCCGTACAATTGTCCAGCATGTTCTTTTCATCACTCTTTTTATTTTTTCCTTCATATATTTGTTTCTGTGATTAGCTTCAATGGCTGTAACCTTATCTTCCTGTTCCTTTAAAACCTCATCGGTTATTTTAACAGCTTCCTCTTCTGCTCTTTCTCTTTCAAGTAAGCTTATGTCCTTGTGTTCTTCATTTATTTTATTTATGAATTTTTCTACTACTGAGTGATAAATATTACCTAAATCATAAAACTCAATTTTTTGAATTGCTCTTTCTCTTGGTTTTAACACATTTGCCATAAAATATCTAAACTGGCATTCAGCATAACTTTCTAATTTTGAAACTGACATTGTCATATTGTTTTCGTAAATACTTTTTACGATATCAGACTCCAAAGTTTTCATTGAATTCTTATGCTTTAAAGCTTTATTGATAATATCAAAATTTTCTTTGTCCTCTTTTTCATACCATGTGTAAACATCCTTCCAAAGGTTGTCCATTTCATAACCATCTATGTAATTTCTCATATTTTCCACAAAGTAATCATAGGTACCGCTGTAATTTGAAACCAATTCCAATTCATCGGCAATACTTAAGTCCGTACCTTCCTTAACAGTAATGAAGATTTTTTTCAATATATCAATGTACAATGATGGCTGCAAGCTTTCCCCTGTTGCCAAGCCCAAAGGATAACTTATGGACAATCTATGGGAAGGGCTTGAAAATAACTTGTAAAGCATGTGTTTTTCTTTAAATGTGTCATAGTCTGCTCCTTTTGTAAGCTTAACATCATTTTCAAGGAGAAGCTCTCTTTCTTCATTTAACAATAAACCTTTTTCAGTATTTTTGGCATCCAAATTACTGTCATTCCCACCTATTATAAATAATGCCTTTGGTTTAGTGACAGCAATTCTGTCAATATCCCCTACTTCAACCTTGTCTATTGCAGGAGGTATTATGCTTACCTCAACTTCTCCAAGACCTGCCTCCAATATTTTCCTGTATTCCTTTATTGAAATTTCAGTATCTTGTCCAACCAGTAAAAGCTGTTCAAATATTTCCATAACATAATTCCAGCACTGGGAATATTCACTGGCTTCCTCGTATTTGTGCATGTTATTAAATCCTTTGACAGCCTTTTCCATCTTTTCTTTTATTTTATGCTTTTTAAGATACTTAAATATGAGCTTTGTAATTTCATCAGCTCTTTTTAGATTTTTAATTTCTTTTCTCTCAGCATCAAAATCACCGGCAAAGAGTTTCCTATACTCATTCATTGTAAAGGATTGAGGAATTAAAGGTTTAAATTCCTTAAACCATTTTTCACCCTCAATACCGTACTCAAGAGCATAATTCTCCAAACGATGAACTTGATTGATGCTTAAAGGGGAAAATCCTGTTTTTAAGTATTCAAATACATTGTCATGCTTGAATTTCCAAATAAACATATCAAGAATTGAAAGAATATACTTGGATAAAGGATTGTTTAAAATGCCTCTTTTTACATCCAGGAAGTATGGAATTTGGTATTGAGCAAATATTCTTTTGACATTTGTTTCATAGCTGTCCATGCTGCCAAGGGCAAGCTTAATATCCCGCCACCTGAAACCCTTGTCCCTGACCAGGCTTATTATTTCTGCCGCGGTTTTTTGTGTTTCCCTGTATGGATTTAAAGAAGAATAAATGGTAACTTTATCCGTATCATTTTTATATTCTTCAATATTTAGGGAAAATATGTTTTTTTCAATTGCTTTCATTTCCGGAACAGAAAGTTTGTTATCCTTTAAGGATATTATTTCTATATCAGTATCAAGGTTTTTTATTGTACTATATGTATCATATATAATTTTAAATGCTTCATAGTCATCATGTTCTTCCGGCTCACGAAAATAAGAAGAGTCAATGTTAAGGGAAAGAGTTACAGACTTTGAATAATCACAAAGGGCTTTTATTAAACTGAGTCTTTGATAATTAAAGCTTTCAAATCCGTCAATCCATATTTTAGACTTTTTTATATATGCTGAGTCCTTTATCAGAGAAATAAAAAGCTTTGTTTTGTCCTCTTCATCAAAATATTTCCCTTCAGTTTTTTTGATAAACTCGCTATAAATTAATTCAATGTCTGATAATTTCCGCATTAATATTTCATCTGTCACAACAAGGGCTGCATTTTTCAATGATTGGCTGTCGACTAAATTTTGCTTGAATTCAGCCGTCAATTCTTCAAATTCTTTTAAAAATCCGCTTTGTTTGTAGGAATTGCCAAAAATTTTAAGTTTGTCCCTATTTTCTTCAAATATCTTCTTAAGAAGCATAATTTTCCCGAAAATGCTTATATCCTGGACCTTTAATCCGCCTACTTCCTCCAGAACCTTCCTCTCAAGCCTTTTAAAGCTTAGAATTTCTACATTCATAATGCCCGCCACCCCAAAGCTCTCAATAATGCTGCTTTCAGCCTGGTATGTCATAAGCTCGGGAACTATCAATATTAAATTGTCTTTTGTATCTTCAGCCCGGCTTTTAATCTCATCATAAATATATGATGACTTCCCTGTATTAGCTCTTCCGGCTATAATTTTTAAACTCATATATACCACCTTGATACTAGTACTAAGTGATTAGATAATTTATTTAATTATACAGGAATTAATATTCTATTGCAATAAAGAAGAATCTCAGCTTTTAACGAGAACTTTCAAATTTCTAAATCATATTATAATCCAGTAGGGTTGAAATGAATAATAATTGCTTTAATGCAGACATAAGCATACATGAATATGATAAAACATTTTATTATAACAATGAAGAAATGTTGAAACTCACAATAAAGTATCCGCAAGTATATTTGTATAACAAAGAGGCAGAAAACCGAATAAATGCTCAAATAAATATGGAAGTAAATGATTATAAAAGATATGCTAAATATTTATTTAAAGAGGCTGTTAAAAGCTATGCAAAGTCACAAGCAAACGGCTATCCGTTTTTTGGCTATGAAGCGTATATGGAATATTTTATAAGCTATAATGAAAATTGTTTTTTGAGTTTATATTATGATAAGTATGAATTCACGGGAGGAGCACACGGTAGCACTATAAGAACTTCAGATACCTGGGAGCTATGTTGTGGAACCCATCTGCCCCTAAGCAGTTTTTTCCGTCCGGCTGCAGATTACAAACATCTTTTAATTGATCAAATAATAAGGCAGGCTGAAGAAATTCAAAGAAGACAGAATATATATTTTGACGACTACAAATCCTTGATTATTAAAAATTTTGATGAAGACAGTTTTTATCTGTCGCCTTCAGGCATAACATTTTATTATCAGCAATACGATATTGCACCATATTCTACAGGAATAGCGGAGTTTACTATTCCTTACTCAATTATAGGCTGGCGGCCTAATTGCTGATTGATAAAAAACCCCGTGATAGTGCGGGGTTCTTCGTTATTTCGGTGTTCTACTTATAATGCCAGTTTTTTTATGGCATTTGATTTCAATTCCTTGACCGATTAAAGATGCCGCTGCCCCTGTCAATACATCTCCGCTGCCTGCTGTGGCCATCCCCGGATTTCCTGTAGTATTAATAAAAACCTTCCCGCCGGGACATGCTATAATGGTTCTTTCACCCTTAAGGACCAGGTAAACATTGTATTCATTAGAGAATTCCATGGAACTTTTTATTATGTCAGCCTTTATGAAATTTATATCTTTTTTTCATCCTTATGAATATACGCATGAGTCAAATCTCATAAAGGATGGGGCTTTTACTTAAAATTTATTGTAATGTACCCTTGATACTTCCACATCCTTGTCTGTATAAGGACCTATATTTTCATTTTTATAGCCCGCAGCAATTATACAGACTACTCCGTATTTTTCCGGTATGTTTAAAACTTTTCTTACTTCTTTTTCAGCATCACCATAGTCGCTGAATCTTTTTCTCATCTGTATCCATACTGTTCCAAGCCCCATGTCTTCTGCCGCCAGTTGTATGTAAGATGCTGCAATTGATGCATCCTCTACCCATACGTCGCTTTTTTGGCTGTCTGCAATAACTGCAAGAGCAAAGGGAGCAGTATTCAGACCAATGCTGCCCATGTTTTTGCAGTCTTTTAATTTCAAAATTATATCTTTGTCATCTACAGCAATAAGTTCAACTACTTTCTTGTTTTTTGATGTAGGAGCCAGGAGTCCAGCCTTAATTAATTTTTTAATTTCTTCTTTTGACAGTTTTTCATCTTTGAATTTTCGTATAGACCGTCTTTTCATTATTAAATTTAACATATCAGCCCTCCGCTTATTTTATTATATTGTACTACAATATTCTCCCTTTTTCAATCATGGCAATGCTGTTATTATGCCGTTAAAATAATTTTCTCACCAATCTACAGGGATTTTATTAAAAATATGTTTGACTTCTCTAAAAAACAGTATTAAAAATATATTTTTTTGCTATTGACATTTAGGTCTATTAAGATATATACTTTGTTTTAATAATTTAATAAATTCATCAAGAGTGACGGAGGGACCTGGCCCTGTGAAGTCCGGCAACCAATCTTAGTATATGGTGCTAATTCCAGCGGTATTAACCGGAAGATGAGGAAAAGAGACTGTGTCTTCCCCATTCTGAGGAAGATTTTTTAATATAGGCAAAGCCTTTCATGCCTTGGAAGGTATTTTTTCAATAAGAGAGTGTGACAAATGAGTGTAAGCTATCTAAATAATGATTTTATAAAAATAGACAAAAAAGAAGCTTTAAGGTATTTAGGCTATGAAAATAAAGACCCGGATGAGAATACAAATAAGCTGCTGGAGGAATCCTTTTCTGAATTAAAGGAAATCTGCCAGCCTAAGTATGTGTTCAGGATTTTCGAGCTTAAAAAGGAAAATAATATAATAAGCTTTGAAAACCATATAAATATTAAGTCCAATGATTTGAAAGTTCTTTTTAAGGACTGTGACAAGTCTGCTGTCATGGCTGCAAGCTTAGGCTTTGAAACAGAAAAAAGAATCAGGTATTACTCCATGACTGATTTGTCAAAGGCACTTGTATTTGATTCTTTGGCAGCAGCCTGTATTGAGTCCCTGTGCGATGCTTGTGAAGCTGAAATAAAAGAAATAGCAGAAGAGGAAGGTGCTTCCATTACATTCAGATACAGTCCGGGATACGGTGATGTGCCAATTTCTCATCAGGGGGAAATACTATCAGCATTGAATGCCCAAAAGCTCATAGGTCTTACGGTTTCGGATTCTTCAATACTAATACCGAGAAAATCTGTGACTGCTTTTATAGGTTTTGACAAAAGCAAGAATGTTCATAAAAAATCATGTTTAAACTGCAGTCTTTTTGAAAGCTGTAATTTTTCCAAAGCAGGTGATAATTGTGTTAAATAAATTAAAAGATAGTTTTTTATACTTTGACGGTGCAATGGGCACCATGCTGCAAAAAAGCGGTCTTGAAACAGGCCGGCTGCCTGAAGAGCTGAATATCACAAATCCGGATCTTATATATAGGATCTATAGGGAATATTTGCATTCAGGCTCAAATATTGTTTCAACAAATACATTCGGAGCTAACAGGCTTAAGCTGAAAAATTTGCCCTATGGAGTTGAAGAAATTATTAGAGCATCTGTAGAAACAGCAAAAAAATCCATAGCCGGCATGGAAGAAAAATATGTTGCCCTGGATATAGGTCCAATAGGAAGTCTCCTGTCACCCTTAGGTACACTTGACTTCGAAGAAGCCTGTGATATATTCAAAGAACAGGTAATAAGCGGCACAAATGCCGGAGCAGATTTAATTCTTATAGAAACAATGACTGATTTATACGAATTAAAGGCTGCAATTCTGGCTGCCAAAGAAAACTCAAGCCTGCCTGTGTTTGCAACCATGTCCTTTCAGGATAACGGCCGCACCTTTACGGGTACTGATGTAAAAACATTCGTATTTACTGCTGAAGGCCTTGGTGTTGATGTTTTGGGTGTAAACTGCTCTTTAGGCCCTAAAGAGCTCCAGCCCATTGTTGATGAACTGGTAAAATATTCTTCCATACCTGTTATGGTCCAGGCCAATGCAGGTCTTCCAAAATATAAAAACAACACTGCATATTATGATGTCAGCCCCTTGGAATACAGCCGTGAAATAAATATAATGGCAAAAAAAGGAGTTGCAATATTTGGAGGCTGCTGTGGCACCAGCCCTGAATATATAAAAAGTATAATTAGTTCACTTAATGAACTGAAACCCTTAGAAGTTTCTAAAAAGCACTTTACAAGTGCAACTTCATCTTCAAAAACAGTATTTATCGGACCGGAAGTAACAATAATCGGTGAAAGAATCAACCCCACAGGCAAAAAACTTATGAAGGAAGCACTTAGAGAAAGCAATTTTGATTATATTGTAAAAGAAGCAATAATACAGCAAGACACAGGCTCTGATATACTTAGTATAAATTCAGGACTTCCCGGCATTGACGAAAAAGAAATGATGAAAAGAATAATATCGGAAGTTCAAAGCTTAGTTTCCCTGCCCCTTCAGATTGACAGTGCAAACTATGATGTTCTTGAGGCTGCAGCAAGAATATATAATGGAAAACCAATAATAAACTCAGTTAACGGCAAAAAAGAAAGCATGGAAAAAGTTTTTCCCACAGTTAAAAAATATGGTGCATTGGTTGTTGCCTTGACACTGGATGAGGAAGGAATTCCTGCTACAGCCGAAAAGAGACTGGAAATTGCTTCAAATATTATTGAAAAAGCCAATGAATACGGTATTGCAGAAGAAAATATCCTCATAGACCCCCTTGTTTTGACTGCTTCAGCAGGGCAGGCGGCTGTAATGGAAACCCTTAAGGCAATTCCTTTAATTAAAAATAAATACAAGGTAAAAATTGTTTTGGGTACCAGCAATATATCCTTTGGATTACCAAACAGAAACCTTTTAAACTCCACCTATCTTGCCATGGCTTTGGCTTATGGTCTGGATGCCCCCATTACCGATTCAAGCAATGAAGCAATAATGGATGTTATAAGGTCATTTAAAGTACTGGCCGCCCAAGATAAGGACAGCAGGGATTACATAGAAGCATACACCGATAGAGTCCATGAAAGCAATGAAATAGTTCTGGATGCTGATTTAAAAGTATTTATAATCAAGGGTTTAAAGGACGAGGCTAAAAAACTTTCTTTAAAACTTCTTGAAAAATATAAGCCTCTTGAATTAGTAAATGAATTCTTGATACCTGCCTTGGATATGGCAGGTGAAAAATATGAAGCCCAGGAAATGTTTCTTCCTCAGCTTATAAGGAGTGCCGAAACTTCCAAAGAAGTTTTTAAAATTATAAAGAAAAATTCTTTAAAGGGTTCTGAAATAAATGGCAGAAAAATACTTTTAGCCACTGTTAAGGGAGATATCCACGATATAGGCAAAAATATTGTAAAACTTATACTTGAAAATTACGGCTATAAAATTTTTGACCTGGGCAAGGATGTAGATAGTGAAAGAATAGCTGAAACAGTTGCCAGGGAAAACATTAAGCTTGTGGGCCTAAGTGCCTTAATGACTACAACTGCTAAAAATATGGAAGACACTATCAAGCTGCTAAAAAGCGCGTCTCCCCATGTAAAGATTATGGTTGGAGGTGCGGTATTGACTGCCGATTACGCTTCTGATATAGGTGCAGACTATTATTCCAATGATGCAAAAGGAGCAGTTGATATAGCCAGAATAATATTTGGATAAAAAAACCGGGACGGGTTTTAATAACCGTCCCTTATATTCCCCCCAAAACCCACCCTGTTTTCTATTCAGATTCGAAGATTAATTTGTTTTCATTATTTTCTGTTAAGAATATTTTTTCAATTTCATCATCTATCAATCCATCAATGTCACTATATTTAATTTTAGCACAAACACTGCAATTGGAGCTTAATATCCGGGGTACAGGCATAAGCTCGCATTGGATATTCTTCCGCCTGCATTTCCTATCGAATTTTATGGCACCTGAATGGGTGAAAAACAAAAGAGTATATTCCATTTTACTTTCTTGCTTCTATTAAAAATGTGTCATCGTATTCTGTTATAGTGGAAGTATAGCCTGCACTCTTTAAATATCTTTCCACATTACCCCTGGCAGTAGTATTGTCTACTACAATATCCAAGCCTTCAGGATTCTCCTCCAATGATTTTTTGGTCATCAGCACAGGCTGGGGACAGCTCATGCCGCATGTGTCTATCTTCTTCATAATCTCCTCCTATTTAGCATCTGCTTTTGACAAGCTTTCGCCGCCGGTTTTCTTTACCAGGCCTTCTGAATTCAAGTATGAAACAAGGCCTAAAAATACAAAGCATATTATAGCTGCAGCTTTTCCGTTCGGAGTAACTCCCGCAGCACTTGAAGCCAGCCCAAAATTATGAGCTAAAGCAGCCCCGACCAACATACCCATTACAGATATAACAGAGTCAGTATTGCCTTCTCCTGACAGAATTAATTGCCTTAGAGGGCATCCGCCCAAGAGTACAGAGCCCCAGCCGACAACAGCCATACCCAGGAAGTTCCACAAGCCGTCAGTATGAGCTATAGGCTGGTCAGCAAAGCCGAGTTTGAAAAATCCGAAAGCCAGGTTTCCAACAAAAGCGACTGCTAATATTGCAATAAATCCTGAGAAAAGATGCATATCTTTGAAAAGTATCATATCACGAGTTCCGCCAACCGTACACATTCTTGTTTTTTGAGCCAATGCCCCCACTATCAAGCCTGCTGCCAATGATATGAATATGGGTGCATACATTGAGCCGGGACCTTTCTCCGAGAAGAACAAGAAAGCAGGTGAAGCTGCAAGAAGAACCAATAATCCCACATTCACAGCCGGGAAAATATAACCTTCTGTTTTGGTAATTTTATAGTTTCTTTTCAGATTGAAACCTTTATTAAGGAATATAACACCAAGATAAATTCCTGCCACGAAACCTGCCAGTCCAAATAAAGCATTTAAATCTCCCCCTGCAAGTCTCAATACCATTCGGAGTGGACATCCAAGGAATATCAGTGCCCCAATCATCACAACTATGCCAAGCATGAATCTGGTAAAAGATGAAGACCCTCCCTTAGTTTGAAATTCTTTGTTTTTTAAAGACAGGAAAAATGCCCCCAATACAAGACCAATAATTTCCGGTCTTATATACTGAACAACATCTGCCCTATGTAATCCTATGCCCCCTGCAATATCCCTTATAAAACAAGCTATGCAAAAGCCCATGTTCGCAGGATTGCCAAAATATACAAGCAGTACTGATATTAAACCGACTGCCCCACCTGCAATTATAATTCCTTTTTTATCATTCATTGCAAACCTCCTGATTTATTTATTAATTGACATCAAAATTATATTATGTAAAAATATTTAAAACAATAGGTATAAAGTTTTTCAATACTTGGGGCTCTAACTATCAACTTTTCTTATCTTATGATAAAAACTGTTGAATTCTAAGCATCTTTAAAGCTAATCCAACAGGATCACCCGGCCTATAAATAAAAAACATAATTGAATAAATATTTGAACTATGTTAATATATTATTGTAATTGAAATTCTGACATATAATGCAAATATAAAGCAATGCGAGGTATATTATGAAATATGTTTACTTGGACAATGCTGCCACATCCTTTCCAAAAGCTCCCGGCGTTGGAGAAAGTATAGCAGATTATATTTTAAATGTAGGAACAAATGTTAATAGAGGGGCTTACGCTTCATCTTATAAAGCTGAAAATACTCTATATGAAAGCCGGGAACTCCTGTGTGAATTGTTTCGTTTTAATAAGCCCGAAAATATAATTTTCACTAAAAATATAACAGAAAGTTTAAATATTCTATTAAAATGCTTCTTGAAAGAAAATGATCACCTACTTGTATCATCCATGGAACACAATGCGGTTATGAGGCCTTTAAATTCACTTAAAGGAGTTGAATACACCAGGATTTTATGCGATGAAACAGGCAGTTTGCCGCTTGAAGGTATTGAAAAAGAAATAAAGAAAAATACCAGGGCTATTATTATGACTCATGCTTCAAATGTCTGCGGCAGTATTTTAGATTTGGAAAAAGTGGGACAAATATGCAGGAAACATAATTTATTTTTCATAATAGACAGTGCTCAGACAGCAGGATTTATAGATATTGATTTTGATGGACTAAATGCTGATGCCATTGGGTTTACAGGCCACAAAAGCCTGCTGGGCCCTCAGGGAACAGGCGGATTTGTCCTTAATGACAGAATGAACAATGAAATGACAACTTTTATAGAAGGCGGCACCGGAAGCCTGTCCGACACCGAAATACAGCCTGAATATATGCCTGATAAGTTTGAATCGGGAACCTTAAACATTCCGGGTATATATGGATTGAATGCATCATTGAAATATCTTTTAAAACAGGGGATTAAAAATATCCGGGAGAAGGAAATTTTCCTTCTCAGCACATTTTTAGACAGCCTTTTAAATATTGAAAATATCAGGCTGGTCGGCAAAACAACAAGCCTTGACAGGACGGGCGTACTGTCAATTGATTTCATCTATAGTGACAATGGTCTTGTTTCACACGAGCTCAGCAAAGAATACGGTATTATGACAAGGAGCGGTATGCACTGTGCACCCTCAGCCCATAAAACACTTGGTACCTTTCCAAAGGGAACAGTACGTTTTTCCATAAGCCATTTTACCACTTTAGAAGAAATAGATTATGCTATAGATTGTATAAATAAGATAGCAAAAAAACGACAAGTGTGATCAGCTAGATAATTTCGTCCTGCTTTTATATATAAAAAGTGTTGAGACGATAAGGTGACAATGCCCCGTCACCTTGTCATAAGGAGGATTTTATGGAATTTAACCAATTGGAAAGTTTTATAAGTGTTGTTAAACATAAAAGTTTTTCATTGGCTGCAAAAGAGCTTTATACAACTCAGCCGACCATAAGCAATAATATAAAGAATTTAGAAAAGGAGCTTAATACCACTCTTTTGGACAGGAACAGCAAAACAATAAACTTGACTGATTCCGGAAGGCTCTTTTATAAATATGCCGTTGAAATGATTAATACAAGAGACAAGGCTAAGTTTACAATATCAGAACATGACTGTAAGGTTGAAGGTGTAATAGAAATATGCGCCAGCTCCATACCTGAAGAATATGTGCTGCCGTATATAATAAAAGATTTTTCCAAGCTCTACCCTAAGGTTTCATTTTCAGTAAGCCATAGAAATTCAAAAAATGTAATAGATGATATTTTTGGGGGAAAGCTAAACTACGGCATTGTTGGTGCAAAATACTATTCAGAGCTCCTTGAATACATAGACTTTTATGAAGATGAACTTATATTGTGCCTGCCGGCATCCGGTAGATACTCATATTCTGAAAATGAGTATTTGGATATTAAAAGCTTGTTTTCGGAAAAGTTTATTTTCAGAAAACCCGGCTCGGGCACAAGAAGATTAATTGAACAGAAACTTTCAGAAAAAGGTATCAGGCTGGATGATTTAAATATTGTTTCTTATATTGACAGCAATGAAATGATTAAAAAAATGATCGAGCTTGAATTAGGCATAAGCTTTATTTCAAAAATAGCCGTTAAAAACGAACTTGAGCTGAAATTGATTATGGCTTTGTCAATAAAGGACCTGGACCTAAGGCGAAGCTTCTATTTCGTTCATCATAAAAATAGGACCTTGTCCCCTTTGGTAGAAGCTTTTAAAAATTTTTTAATAAAGTGGAAATATTGATTGAGGAAGTGGAAATATGACGATAAATGATATAAAGTTGACTCAAATGACTCAAAGCTCCGGCTGAGCTGCTAAAATAGGACCTGATGTCCTGGCACAAGTTTTGTGCCATTTAAACAATGATTATGATGAAAATCTGCTGGTTGGAATGGCTACTTCAGATGATGCCTCCGTTTATAAAATAAACGATGACCTGGCATTAGTGCTGACACTGGATTTTTTTACGCCCGTAGTTGACGACCCCTATATATACGGTCAAATTGCTGCTGCAAATTCACTCAGTGATATATATGCCATGGGCGGAGAGCCGAAGCTGGCTCTTAATATAACATGCTTCCCTGAAGACCTTCCCAAGGATATAATAAAAAATATTCTTAAGGGTGGTCATGATAAGGTTAAGGAGGCCGGCGCCATGGTCGTCGGAGGTCATACCGTAGAAGACAAGGAGCCGAAATTCGGCTTGTCCGTAACAGGTTTCATACATCCAAAGGATGTGGTGACCAACAGCAATGCAAAGCCGGGAGATGTTTTAATCCTTACCAAGCCCTTGGGGCTGGGAGTTTTAAATACAGGCATAAAGGCAGGAATAGTAAGCCGGGAGGGTTATAAAGAAGCCGTCCTTACTATGACTGAATTAAACAAGTTTTCCAGGGATGCAATGATGAAGGTTGGAGTAAACTCCTGTACAGATATAACCGGATTTGGTCTGCTGGGTCATGCTTTTGAAATGGCCGAAGGAAGCGATGTTACAATAAAGTTTAATGCACAGTCAATTCCAATTATCGAGGAAGCCTTGTCTTTGGCAAGAATGGGCATCATCCCTGCAGGAGCTTACAGAAATTTTGGATATATTAAAAACCATGTTATAATTTCTGATAAGGTGCCGCAAGAAATAACAGACTGCATTTCCGACCCCCAGACTTCCGGAGGACTTTTGATATCAGTAGAAAAAGATAAAGCAGAAATGCTTCTTAATGAACTTAAAAACGCCACCACGCCCTATGCGCAAATTGGTGAAGTTTTAGAAAAACAGGATTACAGAATAATTGTGGAATAGAATTTGTAAAGGTATTTACGCTTAATAAAATCCGTAGAATTACATCTGCGGATTTATTATATTATAAATTTATTTATCTTTTACATTAATAATAATCTTCCTTTTAAGGTTTTTTATATATACTATTCTGCTGTTTCGATTATTTGCCCTATATCATTATTCTCTTGCTTATTATGGACAAAGCTGTCTTTTTCCCACTTCCCCTCATCAAAACTTCCGTCTATATAATAAAAAACCCCTAATCCTTCCTTTTTCCCGTCTATAAAATCACCAACATACTTATTTCCGTCAGCATAGGTATAAGTTCCCAAACCATCCTTCATACCGTTGACAAATTCGCCTTCATATTTATCTCCGTTTGCATATAGGGTTACTCCGTGACCATTTATAAAATCATCCTTGAATTCGCCTTCATAAATATATCTGCCGGCTACGGTAAATCTGCCGTATCCATGCTGGACATTTTCTTTAAACTCACCTTCATAAACATCGCCGTTGGAATATGTATAAATTCCGAATCCGTCCATCATATTGTTTTTCATTTCCCCTTCATACACATACATATTGGGTGAAGTAATTTTTCCATGACCCTGCATCACATTTTCCTTAAATTCTCCCTCATAATAATCACCGTTTGAATATGTGTATAAGCCGTATCCGTCCATCATTCCGCCTTTTATTTGGCCTTCATAAATATCACCGTTAGGATATACTATCTTCACAGTATTTTCGCGGATTGTCTCTTCTGCTTCTATTGATTCTCTATCTTTTTCATTGAATTCCTCACTATTAGTATTTTTGCCGGTATTGCTTTCGTCATTGTTTTCTACAGCATTATCAACAGCATTGTACCCTTCGATCTTTTCATTGCTTTCGTTTTCATTATAATTTATATCTCCGTTTCCATTATTATCTTCATATCTTAAACAAGAAGACACTATTAATAACATGCTGAGCATAATAAATACAATAATCTTTTTCATAGCCCGCCTCCAATGCTAACCCCTTATTGTGTTTATTATTACCGGCGAAAGCAAAATTAATAATAGTATTATTTTTCACATTTGTAAGAACATGTCAATTGAAAATTTCTAATAAGCAAAATCAGGGCATGTCCCTGATTTTGGCATAAACAACACTATTAAGCTGAACAATCCTAAATCTCAGACTTTGCCTTCCCCAATGCCAATAAAGTGAGAAGCATATTAAAAATGCCGAGAATTGTAAATACTATAAGAATCATATTGTTTGATCCTGTCAGGTCATATGAAAAATTGATTGCAGGTGTTCCAAGGGCAATGCCTGCACCGACTATAGCAGATGCAATTCCTATGATATCACTTAAGTATTCATCCCCTGCTATGGCTGCAGTAAACAAGGGCAATAAGACTGAAAGAGCACTTAATGAAGTGCCGAATAATGCAGCAAATATCCATGCAATGAATTCACTGTTGACAATGAGTAAAAGCACTGCACTGATTACGAAAGATATAAGGCAGATAAAAATAGCAGCTTTAATACCGATTCTGTCATGAACAGCCCCCACTAAAATCTTTGACAGTGCCATGATAAGCATAACTCCCCCTAAAATTTTGGAAGCAAAAATTTCATCAAAGCCCCTGTCCATTAAATGAGATGGTAAAACATTCAACCATGGAGCTATTAAAAAAGCCATTAAAAAAATAACGGTGAGACCTAAAATAACTTTTTGTTCTTTTAGCAGCTGTCTTGTTGTTTTTCTTTTAAAAATTACGGTTTCTTCATTATTTATTTCAACTAATTCGACAGGATTTTCTTTGACCAATAAGGCAATCGGAATTATAAGAACAAATAAAATAATGGAAGCAAGCAGATAGGATTGCTTAAAGCCGTAAACCGATATGATATAGCCTACTGCAGGACTCATCACGGACCCTCCAAAGCCGCTGCCTGCAGAAATAAACCCTAAAATAGTTCCTCTGTTTTCGGTGAACCAGCTGTTTATAAGCAGTGAGAACACAATCATATTTGTATAAGCATGTCCTATTCCGAAGGATAATGCTCCTATGTAAAAGTGTATAAGTTTAGTTGACTTATAATATATAAAAAAAGCCGAGGCACAGGTAAGGGCTCCTAAAACGACTATTTTTTTTATTCCCAAACGCTTGTATATTTTGACAAAAAAAAGGTTAGCGAATATACCCACCACTGATACTATGCTGAATATCAATGAAAATTCCGCCCTGGTAAAACCATATCTTTTTGTTACCGGCACCACATATAGGCTGCCTGTATTATTAGCAAATCCAACATAGAAAAATGCAATAATAAAGCACATGACTGCCACAACATATCCATGGTAGAATTTCTTATTCATAAAAAACCCCTCGTAAAAATAATGCTGACTCTTGCTCTAGATTAAAAATTTATAATCTTAAAATTCAATGGACTGGTTGTTGATATCAACCAGGTATTTTCTGCATGAGCCTTGGAATCTGTTTATTACCAGCTCTTCTATATCCCTCATGGCTTCATATAAAGAAGAGCCTTCCTCATATTCAAAACCTACAAGCTGGAAAAATACATCTTTGCTTTCAAGAGTAAGTTTTCCCAATTCACTTTGTCTCCAAAGCCATTTATAGGTTTGAACTATATTGCCGCTTGTGAATATGAGCTCATTTTCTTCCACATCCTCATAATTTTCAGATCCAAAAGGCAGGAAAATATCGCCCTTTCTGCTGTAACGGACTTCCAGGTCCTCATGGATATCTATTAAATCATGGCCGCCTAAGGATATCCCTTGTTCTATGGATACCGCATTGCATAAATCCACCAATGCATTTATTACAGGCAGCTGCCCTCCTTTTACTATCCTCTTAAACATTGCTTCCACTGAAGGAAGGTATTTGTTTGGATTTATACCTGATTTTTTCACAACTTCCCTGTAGAGCTTAACATTGTTCAAGTCGCGAATTTCATCCGCCTTTATATTCTGTCTCATTTTATCTTCTGCAATTCTCATTCTTTTTTCGTCTTCAGGCCTTGTATTAGAATTTTTAATATTATTGCCTACTAATATTCCAAATTTTATATCAGGATTTAACTCAAACACTGAACTGTCTATTGAATATTTCATCTTTTGGTCTCCTTGTTATATTCTTATAGTTTTAACTGTAATTCTTTATTGCATAGAGAAATGCTTTAGTAATTGAATTTTTAATTTTTTTGAACTTTCGGGACCTTTTTGATAAGTTCTGATTCTAATAATTCCGGCTTGCTGACATACTTTTCAAAAAGCTTGAAGGACCTGGCATAATATAAGCCGTCACATATTCTCTCATCCATTGTATAACCTATTTCGCAGCACTTTTTAATCACCAGCCTGTCATTTTCTACAATTGCAAGTTTAACTGTTTTCCCCAGGGCGGC
Organism: uncultured Clostridia bacterium; assembly: GCA_964489345.1. Lineage (GTDB taxonomy): Bacteria > Bacillota > Clostridia > Tissierellales > Sedimentibacteraceae > Sedimentibacter. The sequence goes on from CAZAYQ010000001.1 coordinate 26,653, forward strand.
AAACAATCCCGTGGTTCCAAAGTCATAAAGATGATGATAGATATACTGTGTGTCTATTGACTTTAGGTAAGTAAAAAACATTGTTGTGTGAAAGGGGCTCGCATCAATGACACTTTTAGGAAGCATGTTGCAGCTGTCTGCTGCTTTTATAATTCTAACCAGAACATTCTTCACAAATCCGGGCATTGACATTACTTTTTCAGCAAGCTTGTCGGTTTCATTATCTCCGCCTGTGGATACTGCCTTTGCTATATCTTTATCTATAATCTCAGCAATTTCAAAAATATTTTCTTTGCCTGTGAATTCAAATTTTACAGTTGTTTCTTCCCCGTCATCCCTTAGCGAGCGTTTAACAGCCATTGAAACATAAATCTTATTTCTCTGATAAATCTGTCCCTTCATCACAAATCGGTTAAGCTGCGGTCTTTCTGCAATAACCCTTACATATGCAGCTATGAAAACATGCATATAAGAAAAATTATAGCCTGATTGTTTTTTTTCTAAAATATATTTGTCTATACTTTCAGCCGAAAACACCTGTTTAGAAAAATTTTGCGAATCACTTCTTTTTTCCATTACATAAGGAATAATTTTTACAAATGCTTTCAAATCTTTTAGTAAATAGCCGTCACTTCTTTTCATATATCCTCCAAGGTCAGTCCACCTTACCCTTCTCGTAAATACAGCTTAATCGAAGAATAACACATATTATATATGTTTTCAATTGTTTTATTTTCTGCATCCTCTCTTATTTCATATGCCTTCATCGCTTCTTCAATGTCTTTTTTCATTATAATGTTACTAATCTTGTCAAATTCTTGTTTTAATATGTAATAATTTATAGTATAATATCTATTAATAACATAAGCGGAGGCAAAATTGGACTACATAAATCCACTGGGCTCAGAAAAAATATCTAAGCTTTTATTAAAGTTTTCTCTACCTGCTGTCGCAGGTATGATGGTAAATGCATTATACAATATTGTTGACAGAATATATATCGGGAACAGTCCCGATATGGGCACTGACGGAATTGCAGGAATTACAGTGGGATTTCCCATCATGATAATATTTTTGGCATTAGGAGTTTTATTTGGAGTTGGGGGTGCCACGAATTTTTCAATAAATTTAGGGAGAAAAAAGTATCCGGAAGCTGAAGGCTTTTTAGGTAATACCTTTTCGTTACTTATTTTAGCGGGTGTTTTCTTTTCTGTATTAGTGAGTATAAACCTGAAAACTATACTAATTTTATTTGGAGCCAGCGAAGCAATCCTTCCTTATGCAATGGAATATATGAGAATAATTACATTAGGAGCACCCTTTAACATAGTCAGCATTGGAATGAACCACTTTATACGTGCAGACGGAAATCCGAAATTAGCCATGTACACTATGTTTTTAGGGGCAGGAACAAATATTGTTTTAGACCCAATATTTATTTATGGTTTTAAAATGGGAATGGCAGGAGCGGCTTTAGCAACTATTATTTCGCAGTTTCTTTCATTCTTATGGGTTACTTCATATTTTACAGGAAAACAAAGCAGAAACAAATTAAAGTTTAAATATTTAAATATTAAATTAAATATAGCTACCAAAATTGCCAGCTTAGGTCTTCCCAGCTTTTCTCTTCAATTGGCAACAAGTGCATTAAATGCAGTACTGAATAGGAATTTAGTTTTTTACGGCGGTGACATTGCCGTTTCCGGCATGGGAGTCATCAACAGTATACAAACGCTGCTGATTATGCCTATTATAGGATTGAACCAAGGCGTCCAGCCGATTATCAGCTTTAATTTCGGTGCCAAAAATTTTGACAGAGTCAAGGATGCTGCAAAATTAGCCATTAAAATTGCAACAATAATCGTTTCCTTTGGGTTTATAATTACAAGATTGTTTCCTGTTCAATTAATATCATTGTTTAACAGAGACCCGGAATTAATAAAATTTGGAAGCTCGTCAATATTTGCATGGTTTCTATGTTTCCCTGTTGTAGGCTTTCAAATTGTAGGTTCAAACTTTTTTCAAGCAATAGGAAGGCCCAAATCAGCAATGCTCCTAACACTAACAAGGCAGTTGATTTTGTTAATACCTGCAATCTTAGTATTCCCAAAATTCTGGGGTGTTGAAGGAATTCTATTTGCTGCACCTTTTGCTGACTTTTTATCATTTTTATTAACAGCCACATTCTTTTATTTAGGAATAAAAAAATTATAATAATTTATAAAAAAATAATCATGGAACCATTAAAAACAGTTCCTTGATTTTATTTTCTCACATATTTAATAAAACAACTATCTATAATTGTATCCACTTTTCATGGTTGATGACGACAAAATTATTAAGGAGGCAGGAGATGAGTAAATTAGTCAGAAGGTTTAAGCTTGGTAACTTGTGGGAATGTGGTAAAAATGAGAGCTGGTTCACGGATATGGCTTTAAAAGGTCTGCATTTGCAAAGTGTCGGTAACCTTTTAGTTACCTTTGAAAAAGAGGAGCCTAAAAAAACTAAATATAGAATTGTAATATTAGAAGAAAGCCCCTCCCAAGACCAGCTTGACCTATATAAGGAATACGGCTGGGAATTGGTTGCAAACAATCAAATATTTTATATTTTTTCTTCACCGGAAGAATTAAATGCGCCGGAGCTTCACACTGACCCTATAGAACAAAGTTGTACACTTAAAATGCTCAACAAACAGCTTAAAAAGAATATGGTATTAATCTCCATTTTATTTCTTTCATTTTTATCTACAATATTCAATCATTTTTTTTCACAAGATGAAATCTATTTAATTTTAATAAGACAAAGATCATTTGCTTTTATAATGCTGGCAATTCCATATATGTATGTTGTTTTTGAATCAATAAGAGGGTATTTTGTAATTAAGAAAATAAAAAATTCTTTGCTGATAGGCATTCCTATAAAGCATAATGAAAACTGGAAACTGAATTATTTATTTTCATGTATCTTCTATGTTTATTTAATTGCAATGATTATAACATTATTATTTACTCCATATTATACATCAGTACAAAGAGGGCTGTATAAATATATGGCTGTTGAAGATATGCCAATTATAAGTATAAATAATATTGAAACCGGTCCTGTTTATGATTATTGGCATAACGTGCGTTATGATTGGGGTTTATTATCCCCTAAGCAATTAAGCATCAGCGAAAGCGGCTATGTGGAAAGTAAAATACAGGATGAGCCAAGCGGTGCCTATACATCAACGAGCATACATATTGACTACTATGAATTAGCTTTTAAAGGTATGGCTGAAGGACTTTTAAATGACTTGATTAATCGATATCATCGTGAGTATAAGTACGATGATGAACTTGTTAAAATAGAAGACAGAAATTTTGACCGGCTTTATGTAGATTATGGAGAAGAAAAAAAGTTTATTATTTTTGACCGGATGTATGTAGATAAGGGTGAGGAAACAAAGTTAATCTTTGCAAGCTTTGATAAGAAGGTTATTCAAATCAGATATACAGGTAATGCAGATATTGAAAGAATTATTGCATTGATGGAAGAAAAATACGAATTATAGGAAGGGAGACACCATCCCCCTTATGCATAAATGGCGCATTTCTGCGCCACTCGTTATTTGATTATTTATTTATACGTGTATTTATTTAAGTTCTTTAATTAATTTTTCAAATACCGGCAATGCTTTTTTGCATTTTTCAGTATCAACGCAATAGGACAGTCTTAAGTGTGTATCGGTTCCAAAACCTGCTCCCGGTACTACCAGGACATCATGTGCTTTTGCTTTTTCAGAAAATTCTTGAGAATTTCCGTTTGGTGCCTCTATAAATAAATAGAATGCACCATCAGGTTTGGCAACATTATAGCCCATTTCTGTCAACCCGTCATAAAGGATGTCTCTGTTTTTCTTATAAACTTCCAGATCCGGCTCAACATCAATGCATTTTTCAATAACAAGCTGGAAAAGAGTAGGTGCACATACATAACCAAGAGCCCGTGCAGCTCCCCCTACAGCGGCCATTAAAGTTTCCTTGTCCTCACATTTGTCATTTACTAAAATGTAACCTATGCGTTCCCCGGGCATTGACAGTGATTTTGACCATGAATAGCATATGATTGTATTGTCATAATAATTCGGAATAAAAGCTACAGGCTCATCATTGAAAACTAATTCTCTGTATGGTTCATCAGAAATTAAATAAATTGTTTGACCTGTTTCCTCCTGCATTTTCCCCAGATAATCTGATAATTCTTTTATCTCTTCCTTGGAATAAACTACTCCTGAAGGATTGTTGGGAGTATTTATCAGGAGTGCCTTGGTATTTTTGCTTACAGCTTTTTTGATGCCTTCCAGATTAAGTTTCATGTCATTACGGTTTGGAACTAATTTCATCCTTGCTCCCTGTCCCTCTATAAACACTTTGTATTCAGGAAAATAAGGAGCCAATACTATTATTTCATCCTCCGGAGATGCTGTCAGTGCTCTGAAAGTAATGCATAATGAAGCAGCAGCTCCGCAAGTGATAAACAAATCATTGGATGAATACTCTCTTTCAAACCTTCTGTTTAAATTTCCGGCAATTGCCTTCCTGCAGCCGGCATGTCCCTGTGATGTGCTGTATCCGTGATAAACCATGGGGTCATTATTCTTCACAATATCAATGATAGCTTCTTGTACTTCCTTGGGAGCCGGTACACTTGGATTTCCAAGACTGAAGTCTAAAACATTTTCCGGTCCGACAACTTCTGCCCTCTGCAAGCCGTAAGCAAATAATTCTCTTATAAGAGATCTTTGTGTGCCTAATTTAATCATTTCTTGTGATAACATTTTTTCCTCCAATAATCTATAATTTTTCCCTACTGTCATTATATTAACATAGCTTTTAAGAAAAGTAAATGATAATGGGGCTTTAAGTTTCCCATTCACATTCATATTACTGCTCACTCATAGGTAATCATTTCATTCTCTCGGCAAAAATAAAGTTATATTAATTGCATTCAATAAAATTGTCACTAAGAGGAGTACTGCCGACAAAAAAGAAGAATGGCCTATTGTATCCATTAACGCAGGCAAATCATAAATTTTTACTAAATAACTTTGATAGTAAAGCTGAAAGAATATAGATACAGCACAAAAACTAATACTGATAATCGAAAGGACATACCACTTATCACATTTTTTATATTTAAAAATAGTAATAAGAGGTAATATCCAAGCAATTAAGCCAAGTATTAAACTGCCTAAATTAAGAAAAATAATCATTACACTCCTCCCTAGTACTTCCTTTTAATAATCAAAGAAATAATTATCAGTATTATTCCGGTTATGAATAATGAAGCATACATCAGCATCTGAAAGGGTCCTCCCCCAAAAGAGCTAAAGGGGAAGGGTCCCTTAATTATCCATATATATCTTTCGTAATCACCGTGTATAAAGCAATACAAAATTATCGGACTAAAAGAAATTCCAATTCCTATAAATAATAATATTTTAGATAAATTAAATTTAGTTTTTTTCATTATTTTTGTTCCCAATGAGCGGGCTTTTTGCAGTGGTCACAACACTCTTATGTTTTTTTACTCTGATTAATTTATAATCTGCTATATAAAATATTATGTTAGATATTATAAGTATTAAAATTAAGAATAAAAAATGAAGTATGGCACCGTGAGGGCTATAATATGTGGCTTGGTAGCCTTCTTTGTCCGGCTTCATTACAGGGGAAATCATTACTAAATATATTCTTATTATTGTATAAGAAGATAAAAAAATTAAAAATACAATATTATATAATTTAATAAATTTGTTCTCTAATATCTTTTTTAACATTGAATATAACCTCCATTATTAATTAGAAAATAGATAATCATTTATATATCCACCTTACTTATATTTTCTGCCAATAAATTCTTATTTCTTTCTATTGATAAGTTGTAGCCTTGCCAGTTATTTTCCGCTTGAGCATAATACACGCTCATATCTTTCAGATATTTAATTGTTTTAATTCTTGTCACATACTGAACATTACTGTCAGTGAGGCGCATTATTTGCGGCAGGGCATCCGCTGACAAAGTCATTAAATAATCAATATCAATATTTTCCGCCTGAGAGCTTAAATACATATCTATATTTCTTTTTGCAATCAGCTCATCAATTCTAACAAGGTTAAGAGTCAGATAAAATGAAAGGAAAACAGCAGCATATACAGTTAATATATTAAAGTTATGTCTGACTATATAAACTAAGGTTACCAGTAAACTTAAAGCTTCAAATACTAAAAATATATAAACCATTACTCTTAATCTTGTAAAACCGTAAGCATTGTCGTAAAGAGACATTCTGTAGCAGGAGGATATAAGTAATACACCTGTTATTGCACATAGATAAGTAAGCATAAGCTTGGTAAACAAAGCCCACTTGTTTTTGTCTTCGTATATTTTGTCCTTTAGCAGGTATGTAGTCAATAAAATTAAAGCAATGTTTAAAAGACTTAAGAATACTAATTCAAAGAAACCCCGTCTTGCATATTCTGAATAATTAAGCCCTTCAGGAAGTGCTCCGCCGGAAAATAAGTACTTAAACTGTATCAGGATGAAAACTGTATATACAGTCAGAATCGAGCTTAACAATATATTAAAAACAATTACATCCCCTTTTATATGAGTACCCTTTGTTTTTTCACCAATCATATTAACAGCCTTCTCATCCCCTGTAATGGCAGAATATAGGTGACCAAACAAATACAATCCTGTAAATGTACCGATCATTATTTTATAAAGATTAATAAATTCAAAAAGTTTTTTAAAGCAATTATTAAATATTATAAAACTCCTGTGAAAAACCATGTCAGCCTGGGAAAGCATCGTTACAAGAAATATTACTGCAGGTATAGATATGGCAATACCTAAAACTATTCTTCCGGTAAGAATATTCTTTTCTTTATTTTTAGACCTTTCGCCTATCCACTTGAACGGGATAATTAAATTAACAACAGGTAAAAAAACATTCGCTATAGTTATTAAAAGGCTGTTTATGTTTAAACTCAGTAAATTAAGCTTATTTCCCAGAAGCAAAAACATCAGGCTGTACAAAAAGACTAAAGCAAGAAAATTTACTGGTCTAAACATGCGGTTTGCACTTATAAAATTGTTTAGAGATATTATGAATATGGGAATCAAAATAAACAATCCTTTTATATTGACTGTTTCTTGATTATTTTTTAAAATGTAATACAAAATAACAAATTGAATTAGAAAGAATATGGGTACGCTTATTCCGGGGTTATTTGCAAGAAACAAATATATGAAAGTTATAAAAGAAATAATTCCATAAGATGACAGATACGATTTAGTTTTCCCTTCCATCTTCATCCCCCGCATATTCAATAATGTCTCCGGGCTGACAATTAAGAGCCCCGCATATTTCATCCAGAGTCGAAAGGCGGATTGCTTTTGCCTTGTTGTTTTTAAGTATTGATAGATTAGCAGGAGTAATATTTATTCTTTCAGCCAGTTCCATTAGTCCTATTTTCCTTTTAGCCATCATAACATCAAGCTGTATAATTATAGCCATATTATCCCTCCTAAACCGTTAAATCATTTTCGTCTTTATAATAAATTGATTGCTTGAACAAATCCTTCAATGTTAAGCACAACAAGCATGCAACAACAAATATAATTACTATGATAATTGTTGAAATTGTCGGCATAAAAATCATTTTAACAAAATAAATAAATGAAATAGCTAAACAGGCAAGGGCAATTTTTCTTAAGGATGATACATTTGCTTGTATAAAAGGATTGCCCTTAAGGAGAGTTTTAAATATAACTTTAAGCTGCCACAAAATATAAACACAGGTTATGCCTGAAGCCAATAAGATAATTTTAGTAAATAAGGCCTGTTTTTCAACTATCCCGAAATAAAGAAAAAGCCAGGATGATGAAAAAGGAACCGTAATGCAGCAAATAATTGCCACAATAAACAAAATATCGATGCAAATTTTAGTCATATAATGAACAATGCTCTTCTGATACATATAAACCTCCTGAATGATTATTGTATTTTAATTATAGCAGGAATTTTACGCATGTCAATATATATTTATTGTTTTACAATAATTATTTATTGTAAATTACTTATTTCATACCCTTGTTTTGGGATGTGTTCCAATCATTCTTGCCTGATTTTTAAAAAATTTTGTGGTGGGTAAATAAGAAAGCAGAAATAAATTTTAAAAAATATCAGCGCCAGGAATTTACTTGGCGCTGTTCTTTTAAATAACTATATTTACATGTGTTTCATAAGATTTTCGAAAAATGCTGCATGAGCTTTTTCTTCATCGATTATTGCAGACATGATTTTTTTAGCTTCCCCGTCAGTTATGCCTTCATATAGTACGGTGTAAACATCAACTGTTCGAATTTCAGTATCATATGCATTTTTAACTGCTGTTTTTGTATCAACAAATGCATCTTTATAATCTTCATCCTTTTTAAAAACCTGGTTTTCAATCAATGAGCTCAAGTAAACAGAAACCTCATCGCTATAAAGGTATTCAGATGAAACTTCGTCTTTAGCCTCCAATTCATCATACATTTCTTCAAATTTCTCTTTGTGTGATAATTCTTGATCAGCACAAGATAATAAAAATTCCTTTAATTCACCGGTCGTATTTTCCGCTCCATTCTTGTAGAACATATATCCTTCATTTTCCATCAATATTGCAATTTTTAACATTTCAATACCGCTAAAGCTATTTGCCATGATTTAATCCTCCTCTTATTCTAAGCCTGTTAAATAAATTATACTAGCAATTTATGTATTTTTCAACCAATTTTATATGCAATTATTTCTATGTAACTTACAGGAAACTAAGCTGCTGGTTTTTATCGAGAATTTTTTTTATAAATGATTTTCTATGTATTTGGCAAGGGCCGAATTCAAGCAAGGCATCTATGTGTTCTTTTGTGCCATAGCCTTTATTTTTGTCAAACTTGTATTCAGGATACAGCTTATGCAATTGGGCCATTTGTCGGTCCCTTGTTACTTTGGCAATTATTGATGCTGCAGCAACTCCATGACAATTTGCATCTCCGTGAATAATATTTGACTGGGGTATGAAAATATTGAGTTTTTCGGCATCTACAACAACATAGTCAGGAATAATTTTATTTCCTTCTTTGTCTTTTAAATTTTCAAGTGCTTGTACCATTGCAAGCTTTGTTGCATTTTTAATATTGTACTCATCAACCTCAATACAGTCTAATTCCCCTATTCCGCATGCCAAGGCTGATTCTATTATAATATCATACAAGCCTTCTCTTTTTTTCGCTGTCAGTTTTTTAGAATCATTGACTCCGTCTATCAGCAAACCTTTAGGCATAATAAGAGCGCAGGTTACAACGCTGCCTGCCAGGCAGCCCCTCCCCACTTCATCAATGCATGCTATGTAATTATATCCCTTGTCCCAAAGCTCTTGTTCTATTTTAAGCATATTTTTACTCATAAGGTTTTTCCAAAGTGATATTTCCTAATTTGCCTGCTCTGAAGTCATTAAATAACAGGTTTGCTACCTTCAGGTAGTCTATTTGAGTTTTATTTATTAAAAAGCCTTTCTTATAAGCTATATTATCTAAAATATCCAGGGGCTTTTCTCCCAACTCTATGTCGTATCTTTCAATAATAGCATTTTCTTTCCCCATCTTTTGCATTCTTTTAACAAATTTTAGTGCTATTTCTTCCAATACCATAACTTCATCTTTAATAGCCCCCGTAAAGGCAAGGTTTAAAGCACATTCTTCATCATCGAATTTTGGCCACAGTATGCCGGGGGTATCGAGCAGGTCTATATTGCCTGCAAGGTGTATCCACTGTTTGCCCCTTGTAACACCTGGCATATTCCCTGTCCTGGTGCTTTTCTTTTTTGCCAGTGAATTTATAAGTGTTGATTTCCCCACATTAGGTATACCCACAATCATCGCTTTTATTGTTTTATTTATGAATCCCTTTTTCTTGTATCTTTCAACAATTTCCTTTGTTGCTTCCGCAATTGCATCATTAAGTCTGCCAAGCTCTCTATTGTTTGTTGAATTATAAAGTACAACTGACCAGCCTTTGCTTTTATAGTAGTCTTCCCACAGCTTATTCATGCCGGGGTCTGATAAGTCGTATTTGTTTAATACAATCAGTCTTTTTTTATCTCTGAATAATTTGTCAAAGTCGGGATTTTTGCTGCTGTAAGGAATCCTTGCATCAAGAACTTCGATTATTAAATTCACTAATTTAATATTCTCCTGCAGCAATTCCCTGGTTTTTTTCATATGGCCCGGATACCAGTTTATATTCATATATACCTCTCATGCAGTAGCTATACAAAAGAATAGGGACACACCTTTAAGCAGTGTAAGTCTATGAAGCAGACTCTTAAAGGAATGTCCCCATTGTGTGAGGACTTTCGTCCTCAATCAAATTAATACTTTCTTAATTCTTTAACTTTAGTTGCTTTACCTGTTCTTTCTCTCAAGTAGAACAAACGGGCACGTCTTACTTTACCTCTTCTTACTACTTCAATTTTTTCAATTTTTGGTGAATGAACAGGGAATGTTCTTTCAACTCCCACTCCGTAGGAAATTTTTCTTACAGTGAAAGTTGCTCTGTTGCTTTCGCCTTGGATTTTTATTACGATACCTTCAAATACCTGAATTCTTTCTCTGTTTCCTTCTTTGATTCTTACATGTACCTTTATAGTATCTCCGACATTAAAAGCTGTAACGCTTCTAATTTGTTCGTTTTCTATTGATTTTATCAAGTCCATTATTCGTATACCTCCCTTCGCCTTAGCGTTCTTGTTACTTGTACAGAGGACCGCCGTATACTCTTAAGCATTATAGCACATCAATCATAATGCATACAAGATTTATTTATATTTCTTTGATAATGCCTTGTATTTTTCTTTTATACTTTTGTCCTTTATCATATCGGGACGTCTTTTCAAAGTTATTTCTATAGCTTTAAAGAGCCGCCATTCTTCAATGTTTTTGTGGTGTCCTGACAGTAATATTTCAGGCACATCTAATCCCATGTAGGATTCCGGCCTTGTGTACTGAGGATATTCAAGCAAATTTTCACTGTGTGATTCTTCCTTGGAGGACTCCTCCGAGCCCAGGACTCCGGGAAGAAGCCTTGCTACTGCATCAACAATTAATAATGCAGGCAGCTCACCGTTTGTTAAAACATAGTCTCCCACAGATATTTCTTCATCAACATATTTGTCGATAATTCTTTGATCTATGCCTTCATAATGTCCCGGAATAAGTATTATGTGGTCTTTAACCGACAGGTCCCCAGCTTTATTTTGATCAAATAAAGAGCCTTTTGGTGATAAATAAACAATATATGAATTATATCCCTTAATAGCATCTAAAGCTTTAAACATGGGTTCCGGTCTCAAAAGCATGCCGGGGCCTCCCCCATAAGGATAATCATCCACTTTTTTATGTTTGTCTTCGGAATAATCTCTTAAATTTATATATTCCAGGTCAAACAATTTGTTTTCAACAGCCCTGCCTATAATTCCGTTTTTTTTATAAAGATCAATTAAGTCCGGAAATAAAGTTATTATCTCAAATTTCATTCCAACAACCCTTCAATAACATCAATTATCATTTTCTTATCCTGAACATTGACAGATTTCACAACATCCTTGATTGCAGGTATTAAAAATGAGCCTTTCTTGTTTTTTACTTCATATACATCGTTGGCTCCGGTTTGATAGATTTCTGAAATTTTTCCCAGATATTCACCGCTGCTTGAATATACATCCATCCCATCCAAATCAAATAAATAATATGAATCGTCGGGAAGTTTTCCCAACTGGTCTTCCGGTATAGAAATATAAGTGTCCTTGAATCCTTCTGCTGATTCCATATCGTTGATATCCTCAAGCTTTAGATAAACCATCCCTTTTTGATACCATACATGCCGGACTTTACGTTTCATGCTGTCTTTTTCCGTATAGACATATTCAAGCTCTTCAAATCTTTCAGGCTCATCAGTCATGGGTATGCATTTTACATAACCTTTGACGCCATGAGTATTTATAATTTTGCCAACTTTAATATAATCCTTCATTTCTGCCTCTAAGCTTATTGAATTATTTCAACTATAACTCTTTTATTATCTTTAGTGGCAGCTGCTTTAACAACAGTTCTTATTGCTTTTGCTATTCTACCTTGCTTTCCGATTACTTTACCCATGTCTTCCGGAGCTACTTTTAATTCAATTATCAGTGATTGACTGCCTTCAACTTCATTGACTT
>CAZAYQ010000002.1:0-30574 GCA_964489345.1 uncultured Clostridia bacterium
GGGTATAGTATTTACCGTCAGTAATTTCTTTACAAAAACAAAAGGAGCAATTATAAGGACATCCAAATGATGTTTTTATTAAGGCACAGGGGTTATGAAACATATAATAGTACTTTTTTCTGTACTTATTAACAGCATTTCTGTCAGGATACATGTAATCAAATGAATCATTCTTTGTACCCTTATTTATTTCTTCATTAATTTCCTGCACACTTTTTTTATTTATCAGTCCTTTTAATGTTATATTAAAATTTTGTATTCCATTTTTACTATATATAAAATCTATAAATTCAGATTTAAAGTCCTCAGCTACAACCTCTGCATGAACTCCTCCAACCCCTGTTAAAACTGCAGGATTAATTTGTTTTGCTTCTCTGGCCATTTGCTTTATGATTCCCACATGGGTAATATATCCTGTAAAAAGTATAAAATCCGGATTCTTTTTTAATACTATACTTTCAAAGCTTATATTTTCAAGTATCATGTCTACAATTTCTGTATTTGTTTCTTGTTTTATATCGTCAGGTATATTGGATACCAAGTATTCCAATTCCAAAGGCTCGCAAATCATTACATGCTGAAGTCCTATTGTTTCCTTGTGAGGCCTTGGTCTTATTAAAAGTATTTTCATAAATTCACCTTTTTAAGAGTATAAACTGCTATTCGAGGCATAAAAAATTTCTCTCTTATAATTTTTAAATTCTCAACACTAAAGTATGGAGGAATCAATAGTCTGAAATTATTGTCGGAAGGATAATTTGCCTTGCCTGTAGTAAGTTTTACAAAGCTTAATATAAACTTGTCATAAAAGCTGTTGCCGCTGGCAAAGCCTACTAAAATTTTCCCGTCACTATTTAATACTCTATGCAACTCTTTAAAAACATTTTTTGGTTCTTTGTAATAGGGCAGCGAATGGGTACAAATTATTATGTCATATTGACCTTCCAACTCACTTAATTTTGCTGTATCCATTTTAATATGTTTGGCAGCAGGATTTCTATTACTTGATATTTCAAGCATTTTTTCTGAAAAGTCAATTCCTGTAACCTCTATATTATTGAATTTCTGCATTAACTCACTGATTAATTCTCCCGGACCGCATCCTAAATCCAATATTTTTATATTTTTATTATTTATATTTGCAAGGGCTTTAATTATATAATCTCTGGTTGGCTTTAAAGAATATTTTTGCACCCATAGCTTATCATATTTATCAGCCCAAAAATTCCATATATTGTGCATTTAAATCTCCTGTCTTAAAAATTTCCTGATTCTTTTTGATTTCAACAAGCTAATATGCAAGCTGTAAAATAAAATATAAAATATAAGCTTTGGCAATTTTGATTTTAAAACTAAATGTAAAAAATCAAATTGTTCCGGTCTTTTTTCAATTAGTTCATTTTCCATTTCTTTATATAAGATAGTCCCCTTTATAGGAGTCATAATTGAAATAGTATATACATCTATCTTGTTTTCTTTTATGAAAGTACTTAGTTTTTTAAAATCCTTAAAACCATAGTCCGGCTTAACCATAAATAAAGCTGTTAAGTCAATATTGTTTTCTTTTAACAAAGATATCACTAAAGGATAATCTGTTGCATCGGTTGTTTTTTTGTAACTTTTAAGCTCCTTATTATCTGTTGCTTCAAAGCCTACAATAAGCTCCCTGATACCTGCCTCTCTTAATCTTTTAAGCAAATCCTGCTCCTTAAAAATAAAATCTGCTCTTAAATATCCTATAATTTTTATGCTAATATTCTTCTTTTCAATAATTTCAATAAACATTAAAGCATTTTCTCTGGTGGTAAACAATACATCATCCACAATCCAAAAATAATCTGCATCAATTTTTCCCATTTCTTCAATCATTGCTTCATAATTTGGCTTTATATATTGTTTGTTATTAAGAAGCTTGCAGTAGCAGTAAGAGCACTTGTAAGGACATCCTGTGCTTCCTTTTATAAGTGCTACATTTCTCTTATCCAAATATTTAAATTTTAATTTTGCTTTATAAAAAAATTCTCTATCCGGCATAATATTTTCATTTTCATCAATACTTTCTTTTTTACCTATATGCCATTTATTATTTTGAAGTGTATCAACACCGTTTTTTAGAGGAATACAGTCATTATTTTTTATATTTTCAATCAACTGTTTAAATGTATTTAAACTTCCTGAATGAACAACATAATCTATTGTATTTACCCTGAAAAACTCTGCATTTTCCTGAATATGGACTCCACCGGCAATAATTTTTACATCAGGAAACTTACTTTTATAAGTTTTTGATTTGTTTATAATTTCATTTTCTGCAGTGTTGTAACCTGTAAGCACAATTATGTCCGGGGTGATTTCATTTGGCTTTTTAAATCCAAACAAATCATCTACTATATAGCTTTCAATATTCATATTATTTAAAACTGTTTTCAAATAACATAATTCCAAGGGCTCTACCTTTACCGGGTCCATAATTGAAAATACAGTTTTCACTCTTACTTTTTCTAAAAATACTATCATATGATTTCATTCCTTAAAAACATTATGCACTATCTTGTAGGGCCTATATGACATGATTGGAAGCAGCCTTTGTATTACAAAATTTAAAATACAGTTGCTGTGATGCACATAAAGGTATTTATAAACTTCCTTGCAGCCTATTTTTAATTTGCTTTCCTCTATGTTCTTCTGCTTTATATATTATCATACAAGATTCTTAACATATGCTTTATAGTGTTTTGATTCCTCATCAGCCCATTTGATACCAAAGCTTTTGGATTTTATATTTTGTGATAGTATCCAGCTGGATTCCATAGTGTTATATCTACCCTTAGTGCATTTAAAGCAATAATCAAACAGTGCAAGTATGGCTCCTTTGTTCCTTTCTGAAGGTATAACACCCATTTCAACTATTTTAAATGTTTTAATTCTCTTGTGAAATAATTTATTTTTTATTACCGTTTTAATGCCGGCAGTTTCGCCTTTTTCAATAATTTCGTTAAAATCTGGATACCACAGCATAAAACCTACAGGAACTCCTGCTTTTTCCACAAACAATAAATTTTCTTCCTTCATTAAATATTTTAAATCCTTAAAGAGCTCATAATCTTCTTCTCTTTTGCGGGGATAATAAAACAGGTGGTCCATGAATACTTCATTATTTATTTTTGTATATAATTCTATTTCTTTTTTAAAATCTTTAAAATCTGCTTCCCTGACTCTATATATTTCACTTAGTTTTTCTCTTATATTATTGTTAATCAGCTCCGGCGGATTGACCATATTTTTCTTAAAGCTTACCATTTCAATTGCTTCAAAACCGCTTTTTTCAAAATAATCATTATAAAACTTAGGATTGTATGCCGAGCCAAAGCTTTGTTTTTTATCAAAATCACTTGCTAAAAATCCAAGGCCGTAATTAACATGAATGTTTAGCGACCCTGTTATTTTAGAAGCTTTCTTTTCTTTTGCCATTTCCTGAGCCCTGTTTAAAATAAGCTTAAAAGCATCCATCCTGTATGACTGAGACTCAAAGAAGCATATCTGCAGATATTCAGGCATTCGGTGTGCATGGGCAAGCAAAGATATCATTATTATTTCATTATTGTCCGCTACCATAAGGGGGACTGTATCTACAGAGCTTAATAGTTTGGACCTTCCATACAAAATATTTTTAACCACACCTGATAATGTATCCCTTTTTAATTCATTGTTTATATATTGTTTTCTATAAAAGTCTAAAAAATGCTTCCTATTATCCTTGTTTACTGTGATTAATTCCATGGCTGCTCCATAAGTTTTTATTGTTCATTATATCACAGCTAAATAACTATTACAAAATAAATAAGACTGTTAAACAGTCTTTTGATGATGAGGAAACTATTTGTGGAAATGGGCATCTTATAGGTTGTAATTCACACTTGCATCAACCGGAACTTTTCCTGTTTTAGTAACCGGTTTCCAAATCGCCTGTGCCAAATAAAAATCCACCATGCTGTGTATTACAGTTCCTACTCCTACCAATAGTATTACTGAAACCATGAATCCTTTAGCATAATATCCGGTACTCATATTGTTTCCGAAATAAAATGGAATAACTACAAGCACTTCGCATATTCCGTGCAAAACTCCAATAGTCAATGAGAATATTTGAGATGATTTAAAAGACTTCAATGCATTTGGATGTTTTTTTAAATATATTGCTCCTATCCCTGCAAAAATAATATGTGTTGCAGCACGTAAAACTATAACTATCGGAAATCCTGCTAAAAAGAATCCTGCCGCCGTTCCTGCCGCAACAAATAATGCAGTTGCAGGTGATATAAACATTGCAATAAAAATTGCTACATGGCTGGCAAGGGTAAATGATGCCGGCTCCAATGTAATTTTTAGGGGTGATACTATGGGTATTACTATTCCAATTGCACATAAAAGTGCAGCTATTACCATTAAATGACTATTATTTCTGTTCATAATTTTATCCTTTCATAAGTTATTGTCTTGTCATGTGTCTTGACATCTATGGACAAAATTATAAAACAGTTTTTTAGTTTTGTCAAGATAAATATTTTTGCAGTATCCTGTGAAAATATCACTCTTGCTCTAATATAAATTTTTTTGATTTCAATACATCTATTATTCTCTTTTTAGTTTCTTCATCCCTGCATTTAATAGTGTGAAGATGTATACCGTCTGTCAGTTTTAATAAAGGCTGAACTTTATTCTCTTTAAGCTTTTTTAAAAACAGGTCAACATCATACCTTGACTGTATGTGCAGTTCACCGATAATTTCTCCATAAATAGGATGTTCTACTATAACATCGTGCACTGTTCCGCCCTTATCAACAATTTCGTACAGTTCATCACCCAGGGTTTTATCATCGTGGCAGCATGCAACCGTAAATACACATTTGCCGCCTTCTTCTTTGTCTAATATATATCCTCTTGGTGTTGCTGAAATTTTTAGTCCTCCTGCCCGCATCAGGGCAATATCTCCAACTATAACTTGACGGCTTACAGAAAACTTCTTGGCAAAATATGAGGCAGTTACAGGCTCTGTATTGTTATTTAACATTTCTTCAATTTGTACTCTTCTTTTTTCCGAAGTCATTGTTTGCCTCCTTATTCTATGTTTTACTCCGGAGTTTTTCTCCGTTTTAGAACTGTATCTCCATATCTTTAATATAAGGGTTAAGTCATAGGTAAATGCCGGCAAATATTTTGCCGGCAGCTTAGTTAGTAAAATCGGAGTGAAAGGATTTGAACCTTCGGCCTCATGGTCCCGAACCATGCGCGATACCAAGCTTCGCTACACCCCGACAACACTAATATTATAAGCTCTGCAGATTTTTTTGTCAATGAAATTTTCCCCTGTGGGTTTTGGCTTATTCACCGTTACTCTTTCCCACTCTTTCCTTCAAGTATTAGCCTATAACATATTTCAACTTTTTTCATATTATAATAATAAACTGTTTGCATTGAGTTTTGTATTAAAAATATAAGCCTTGGAGGTATCTAATGTATGATAGAAATATACCCTATATAGCGAAAAATAAAGCTGCAATTATGTCAAGAAGCCGAATTTTAGACAGTATCCAGCCGGAAGAAACCGGTTATTTAAGAATTAATGTTTTCCGCTATCAGTCAAGAAGACCGGTTGTCAATGCATCTGTCAGCATATCAAAATTAGTAATAGGCGGCTATTACAGAGAATCAGGTGCAGGATTTTTTATAACATCTGATTTAACAGATGAAAGCGGTTCAGCTCCTGTTTTTGCGCTGTCTGTTTTAACAAATCTGAATGAAACCTATAATGCAGCTGTAATAGCTGACGGGTTTTGCCCTGCATATATAGTTGGTGTTCCGATTTATCCCGGTATAACAACAACTTATAATGTATATTTACGTGATGCTGACATAGACGATGAGCCTCATTTTCATTTTATATTTCAGCCGCAAATAAACAGACAAAATACAATATCAGGGATTTTCTGACGGTCTCCCTCCTATGTTCCACAAAAAGTTTTGTAATTGCAAAATGAGGAGGGCGGAAGATCCGCATATTCCTTTTGTTCAAGTGTATGAGCAAAAGGTTTATTTAATACGCTTATCAAAGCTTCCATAGCGCTTAGGTCACCATACTCATCAGCTGCTTTTAATACTTCCTCAACTCTGTGATTCCTTGGTATGACAGCGGGATTTGAATTTTTCATCAATTCAATGGAATCTTCCTTAGTTTGAGCTTGCCTCTTAAGACGTTCTTGCCACTTATAATACCATTCTTTAAATCCTCTTATTTCAAACATTGATGAATGGTCGAATGTTAGTTTTATAAAAGTATTTGTATAGTCTTCATTATTCTTATGCATAATATTAAGCAGGTCTTCAACAAGAGACTCATCACCTGCTTCATCATTGAAAATTCCCAGTTTTGACCGCATGCCGGAAATCCGGTTCTTATTATATAAGACGAAGAATTCTGTAACTGCATCTTGGGCAAGTCTAATTGCTTTCTCAATATTTTCGTCAATGAGCGGCAAAATGCTTTCTGCAAATCTCGTTAAATTCCAAAGGGCTATTTGCGGTTGATTTTTATAAGCATAACGTCCGTAAGTGTCTATAGAACTGAAAACTGTGTCCGGATTATAAGTATCCATAAAAGCACAGGGACCATAATCTATTGTCTCTCCACTTAATGCCATGTTGTCTGTGTTCATCACACCGTGAATAAATCCCACAAGCTGCCACTTTGCAATCAATGATGCCTGTCTTTTAACAACTTCTTTTAAAAAATTAAGATACAAGTATTCATCTTTTTCAATTTCCTTGAAGTGTCTGTTTATTGAATAATCTGCTAGTTGTCTTACATTTTCTTTCTTTCCGAAATTAGCGGCATATTCAAATGTCCCAACTCGAATATGACTGCTGGCCAGCCTGGTTAAAATTGAACCTTTAAGGAGTTTTTCTCTTATTACAGGTTCTCCTGTTGTTACTACTGCCAGACTTCTGCTTGTGGGGACCTTTAAAGCGTTCATTGCCTCGCTTACTATGTATTCGCGAAGCATGGGGCCAAGTGCTGCTCTTCCGTCCCCACCCCGTGAATAGGGAGTTTTGCCGGAACCTTTTAACTGTATGTCATATATCTTGCCATCCGGTGTTATTTGTTCTCCCAAGAGCATTGCTCTCCCGTCACCAAGCATTGTAAAATAGCCGAATTGATGGCCTGCGTAGGCTTGTGCTATTGGTATTGAGCCTTCAGGCACTGCATTTCCTGAAAGATATGATAATCCTTCTTCGCCTTTAAGCTCTTCTTTATTAAAACCAAGATATTTTGCCAGCTCATCATTTAAAACCACTAATTTTGGCGAACTTACCCTGCTTAAATTTATTTTGGAATAAAAAAACTCCGGCAGCTGAGCGTAGCTGTTTTCTAAATTCCAGCCTGTTTTTGTTTTTATATTTGTCATTTTGTCTCCATTTTATTATTTTTATATATTATTTACATGATAGACATGATTAATCTATTTTTTTATTTGAAAAATTTCAAAAAATTGCTTGTTTTTCATTTAAAAAAAATGCAGAAAAATATTTCTGCATGGGAATTCATGTCATTTCACTGCTGCTTACCGATTCCATTCTCACGGGCATAGTAAAATAAATATTGCTGGGCGAAGCCGGAATATTTTCCGAATTTCTCCTCGGCAAATGTTCTTATATCTTCATCCTTTGTGTCCTTGCTTAAATAAAGTGTCTGCATTATTCTTCTTATCCATACATCCACGGGAAAGGTGTCAAAATGCCTTGTTGAAAACAGTAAAATACAGTTTGCAACCTTGTCCCCTATTCCCTTATAGGTTTTTAAATAAGCCAGTCCATCTTCGTAGCTCATGTTTTTAATATTATATATTTGCTCCTTTTCATGTAAAAACCGCCTTGCTGCTTCCCTAATCCTGGGAGACCTGAATCCTGCCTTGCACTGAAGAATATCTTCCACAGGTGCTTCAGATAAGCTTTCAGCTGACGGGAAAGTGTAATAGTCCCTGCCCCTGAAAGAGCATATGAAATCACCAAAGGATGCAGACAAATTTTCAATTACTTTTTTAATCATGGGAATTCTATTGTTTGCTGAAATCATAAAAGAAATCATTATTTCCCACTCATCCTGACCTAAAATTCTTATGCCGTTTCCATAATCAATGGCTTCTTTCATAATTTCATCCCTGTTCAAAGCTTCTTTAATTATTCCGTAATCAGTATCAAGATCAAAATAGTTTTCTATAGTATCATAATCAAAAATATTGTCAAATTCAAGGGTGCTGCCTGACTGCCTCAGATTTATAACCTTGTTTTTAACAACTCCCGTATATGACCCGTCCTCTTCTTTATTCCACCTGAAGCATTGGCCGCATTCAAAAATATGCTTTGCATTAAAATCCTTCACTTCATGTATAGTAATCTTATTATCTTTTTTTATAATATTCATAATTTCCTTTGCCCTTTCCAGGAGTTCATTGCCATCATATGAATCAATAGTGTCCTTAACCTCACACAAAATATTGTTTGCTTTTTCCCTGCTGCCGCCAAAATATAAGCTTAATAAAAGGTTGTGATAGTAAACCACCTGCCAGAAATTAGGTATTCTATTCACTTTTTCAGTCAATATATAATATTATAGTTTGAGTTTTTTTAATGCATCTGCCAAGGCAGTATTAATATTTTCATCCTGTTTTTTATTTTGTTTGGTCATATATCTGGCTGCTTCTTTGTTTGTAATTGATTCCTTTTCATTTTCTTTTCTTTTGTTGAATGCTGACAGCTTTTCTCTGTAACCGCATTGGCATACAAAGAGTTTGCCCTCCCCTTGACCCCTAAGCTCCAGTTTTTTATGGCAGTTGGGGCATCTTGCATTGGTAATTTGAGAAAGTCCTCTCCTGTAACCGCAGTCCCTGTTTTTACAAACAAGCATGGTTCCTTTTTTACCCTTTACTTCCAAAAGGTATTCCTCGCAATCAGGACACTTTTCCCTTGTTTCATTGTCATGAATATATGTCTTGTCGCTGTTTTTGATTTCCTTTATGATTAATTTAGTGTAATTAATCATATCGCCTAAAAATTTATTTTTATCTAAATTTCCTCTGGCAATTTCATTAAGCTTCTGCTCCCACACGGCAGTCAAAACAGGTGAGCTCAAGTCCGAAGGGGCCAGGTCCAAAAGCTGTCTTCCCTTGGAAGTAGTATAAATGTATTTATCTTTTTTTTCAATAACAAAGCTGTTAAACAGCTTTTCAATTATGTCTGCTCTTGTTGCAACTGTGCCAAGTCCCCCTGTTTCCCCTATTGTCTTTTTGAGGTCCTTATCTGCATTCTTCATGTATTTTACGGGATTTTCCATGGCTGACAGTAGGCTTGCCTCTGTAAACCTTTGCGGGGGCTTGGTCTCCCCGATGTTTTTATAAACCTTTGAAAGAGACAGATCGCTGTCTTTCTTTAATTTGTTAAGCTGGTCTAAAGGATACTCATCTAAAATGTCCTCATCCTCATAGGTCCCGTATACTTCCTTCCATCCCATAGACAGAGTAACCCTGCCCTTGGATATAAATTCTTCATTTTTAATTTTCCCCGATACAGTAATTTTTTCATATTCAAAAGGTTTTGATAGAACAGCAAAAAATCTTTTTACAACCAAGTCATATATTTTTCTTTCCCTGTCTGTAAGCTCGCTTAACATTACTGTCTGCTCTGTAGGAATAATGGCATGATGGTCTGAAACCTTGCTCTTGTTAACAAAATTTCTGTTAGCTTTAATAGGGTTTTGGCTTATTTGAAAGCCTATTTTTGAATAAGGCCCCACACTTGCAGCCTTTACCCTGTCTTTTAATGTTTCAACTATATCATCAGTTAAATACCTGGAGTCCGTTCTGGGATAGGTCAGGACCTTGTGGCGCTCGTAAAGAGTCTGCATTATTGATAATGTTTCCTTTGCGCTAAAGCCGAATATATTGTTTGCATCTCTTTGAAGCTCCGTTAAATCATACAATAGAGGAGCGTAAGAAAGTGCCTTCTTTCTTGAAATATTTGTAATTGTTAATTTGCTTCCTCTTATCTTGTCTATTATACGGTCGCATTTACTTTCATCGAATGTTTTGGTATCATTATTTTCATGCCATGTAAATATAAAGTCTCCTGCAGCCGCTTCAATGCCGTAATACATTTGAGGCTTAAAATCTCTTATTTCATCTTCCATGGTTTTTATCATTGCAAGAGTGGGTGTCTGAACCCTGCCGCAGGATAATTGAGCATTATACTTGGATGTCAATGCTCTTGTTGCATTTATGCCAACAATCCAATCAGCTTCAGACCTTGCCAGAGCAGAGGCATAAAGATTTTCATACCCTTTGCCCTCTTTAAGATTATTAAATCCGTCTTTTATAGCTTTGTCCGTAACAGAAGAAATCCAAAGTCTTTTCAGAGGTTTATCAACCTGGGTCTTTTCTATAATCCATCTTGCAACCAATTCTCCTTCTCTTCCTGCATCAGTTGCAATTACGATTTCTTTTACATCATTTCGGAGCATAAGTCCCTTAACTGTGTTATACTGCTTCCTTGTTTGTTTAATTACTTCTGTTTTCATCCTTTTTGGGATAATGGGCAAGTCCCCTAATTCCCAGCGGGCATATTTTGGATTATAGCTTTCTGGGTCGGCTAATGTAACCAGGTGCCCTAAAGCCCAGGTGACAATATATTTACTTCCTTCTACAAAACCAGCGCCTGACTTATTGCAGCTTAAAACCCTTCCCAAATCTTTACCCACAGAAGGTTTTTCTGCTAAAACTAATATCATATTATTTTTCCTTTTATTTTTAAATATTTACTTGCTATTGTATCATAATATGTCAAATTAATGAATGATTTTATGAAAATTGTTATAAAAAAAGGTCTTTATGATACAGAAATATTTATATATCATAAAAACCTTCATTGCTGATTATTTATTAAATTGTGGATATGAGCTATATCTTCTGCCTAATCAAAAGAGAGTATTAAAATGCTGCTCTTTTGGATCGTCTGATTGTACAGGCTGCTGCGGGGTTGCGGACTTTTCCCATTCAGCCTGTATACCCATCTTTTTTTTGGCTTCATTTAATTCAAATTGTTTAACATTGTTTGAAAAATCAGTATTTTGTTTGATATTGTTTTCCATGTGACAATCATCCTTTTCATAATTATTTTTAGCTTTATTAGCTAAGAATATTATCTGCATATAATAATTTTATATAGCTGAAAAAATTTAATGTTTTTGTAAAAATTTATTTTTTAATTTATAATTCCTCTTCTTCATCTTTTTTTCTGTTGTTTTCTGTCTTTATATGTTCAAGTTTTGTGACTGAAACTTCATAAGCTGTCTTTGTATCATAGGATTCATTTTCGTTTCTTTTTTGATACTGCCTGCTTTGTATTCTACCCCACAATTTAATGTGGTCCCCCACCTCCAATTTTTCACAGTACCTTGCATTTCTCCCCCATGCTATGCAAGGTATGTAATCGGACTTGTTGTAAGAACGGTTTACCGCTATAAGCATATCCGTTATTTCCCTGCCGAATGGAGTTGTTCGAAATTTAGTTTCCTTGCAAAGATATCCGTTTAAAAAAACCTCATTTGGATGTCTTTTCATATCTTCAAGTTCAATTTCATCAGGCATATAAATATCTCTTGCAAATACCCTCAACAAGAGCTTGTTTTGAGAATCCTCATATCTGTTATAGGACCTGAACTGCCCTTCAATAACTATGCAATTTCCAATGTTCATATTTATATCATTAATTAACCTTTCTGATATTATAACAGGAAGTATGTCCTTTGTTTCGCTCAATCTTGGCACTTCTATAAGAAATTCGAAAAATTTTTCTCCAAAAACCTCGTGACTGAATTCCAATTCGCCCAATATTATTCCGACTATTTTAATATAATTGGACTGCATCTGTTTATCATTCATATATTTTCTTCCCCCTACAATTTGTCTTATATATTTTATTAATATTCAAGGCAATTAAATATATGCTTTCAAATAGCAAAAAGATGTGTATTTTCAGTTTCCTCCTGCAAATATATTTATTGAAGTTTAAAATTTAATATTATATAATAAACAATATTCAATAGTCATACAAGCATTTACATGAAGCAAAAAAGAAAGAAGGTTACAATATGAAATTAGGTATACTAGGGCTTCCTAATGTAGGTAAAAGCACCTTGTTTAATGCAATTACTTCAGCCGGTGCAGATTCTGCCAATTACCCTTTTTGCACCATAGAACCTAATATAGGGGTTGTGGAGGTTCCGGATAATAGATTGGATTTTTTAACGAAAATGAGCAATTCTGCCAAGACGGTTCCTGCAGCCATAGAGTTTTTTGATATTGCAGGCCTTGTTAAGGGTGCAAGCAAGGGAGAAGGATTAGGAAATAAGTTTCTTTCACATATTAGAGAGGTGGAAGCTGTCGTTCATGTGGTGAGGTGTTTTGAAGATGAAAATGTCATCCATGTAGAAACAAGCGTGGACCCAAAAAGAGATATAGAAATAATAGAATTGGAATTGATTTTAGCTGACCTGGATCTTATGTCAAAACGTCTTGACAAGCTTTCCAAGATGGTAAAAAACGATAAATCCCTTCAGGCAGAATTTGAGCTGGTGAAAAAAATTACCCAAGGACTGGAAAATGAAAAACAGGCCCGTTACTTGACTTATACTGATGAGGAGCTTAAGCTTTTAAAAACATTTAATTTAATAACTTCAAAACCTGTTTTATATGTGGCAAATGTTGACGAAAGTTATCTTTCCAACCCTACAGACAATAAATATGTGGGTATTGTAAAAAAGTATGCTTCAAAAGATAATTCAGATGTAATTGTTGTCTGCGGTAAAATCGAAGAAGAAATATCCGTATTGGAAGATGATGAAAAAAGGGACTTCTTGGAAGAAATGGGGCTTGCAGAGTCAGGGCTTGACCAGCTTATTAGAATAAGCTACCGGCTTTTGGGGCTCATAAGCTTCTTTACAACCGGTCCTATAGAATCTAAGGCGTGGACAATCGTTAAAGGTACAAAAGCTCCCCAGGCTGCAGGAAAAATTCACTCGGATATAGAAAGAGGTTTTATACGTGCTGAAGTCACTAAGTATGATGACCTTATAAATTTTGGCACCATGCAGGCTGCCAGGGAAAAAGGATTGATGCACCTTGAAGGCAAGGAATATGTAATGGAAGACGGAGATGTAGTCTTGTTCAGGTTTAATGTTTAGAGTTATGGGGACACGAATGTCCCCAATTACTATAGTCCCAGCTCTTCTTTTAACTTATTGAGCTCTTCATCCACTGAAGCATTTCCCATTGCAGCATATTTTTCTTCTAATGCCTTTGCTTCATCTATAGGCTCCATATTAAGCTCTGCCATGGCATTTGCTTCGTCCAGCATCCTGCTTGCCTTATCTTCCATACGCTCAAAGGCACTTTTCGCTCCTGAAATTTTCTTTGTTGCCTGAGTGGCTTCATTTAATGTTTCCTGTGTTTTAGCGACTTTAACCTTTGACTTAATAACCTGGCGCCTTGCTTTTAATGTTTCTATGTCTGCAGTTAATTTATCATGCATCTGGCGCATTTTTATTGCATTTTCATGAGCAGCAGCATAAGCTGTCATAAGTCCTGCCCCAATATTCTCCAATTCTTGTTTTTTATTGAGAAATGTCCTTGCATCTCCTTCATTGCCTGCAACCAGGGCCTTTTTAGCAAATTCGTTGTATTTTGCAACTTCTGCCTCATTTTGTTCAACTAATCTCTTTGTCCGTGTTTCTTCTGCTATAACTTCTGCTGTGCTTTGTTTTACTTCAGCCAGATCCTTCATCATATTCTCTAAATACTGGTCAATCATTTTTTCGGGATCTTCCATTTTTTCAAGCAATACATTTATGTTTGCCTTGATAATATCGCCAAATCTTTCCAATATAGCCATCCTTTTTTTCCTCCTTATATTTATCCGCCCGGGGCAGATTATTGTTCATTATCATCCTGATACTTTTTCATCAGGTCTTCCGCCTCTGTATCGCCAAAGCTGTCAAGAGGAGTTTTTAAAATTTCTTCTCTTCTTTTAGCTTCCTTATTTTTTTGTTCCTTATATTTTTTCCACCATATGTAAAGTACAATTACTAAAAAAAGCAGACCAAATATAATCAGCACAGTGATCCATGGAGACCGTGTAACTATCATAATTCTGTCAGCTGAATCACTGAAGGATTTGCTGAAGAATTCTTCATCACTTAAATTATCTTCATAATAGTATCTGTCTATATAATCAAGGAGTATATTTCCGGCTTCGTTATCAATTACACTTTTCGCCTGAGTGCCTGCAATATACCAATTCATATACATACCTTCATATTCCTGGAATACAAATAATAAATGTGCTTCATCCGTAAACAGTTCATCATATAAGCTTTCTGCAAAGGACTGAATTTCAGACTTGGAAGGATAATATGCCCCCCTGATATTATCTGTCAAATATAAGTATGGCTGAACTCCGGTTTCCTTGTAAAAATGTTTTAAACCGGCCATGAGCTTTGTTTCATTTATTATCCATCCCAATTCATCCGTGTAGTATCTAGTTTCATTTACAGACCCGGGAGGCAGAGGAACTCTTTTTACAGATGATACAGTAATGTTATTATTACCGCTGCTTGAACCCATAGACCCCAATATTGAAAAAATCACAGTAAAGATAATAGCAATAACTATTAAAACAACAATCAAAGTGATGCATCCGCATCCGCCTGAAGACCTTCTGGGGCTGTATCCTCCGCCGAATCCGCCGCCTATGGGGATTCTGGGCCCGAATACGGGACCAAAACCGGAACCGCTGCTTCTGCTGCTTCCAAAAATTCCCCCTCCGCTTGAACCGCTTGAAGAACCGCTGCGTCCAAATGAACTGCTGTTTCTGCCGCTGCTTGAAGAACCACGGCTGCCTAATGAAAATCCGCCGCCAAAACCAACGCTGCGTCCGCCGCCGCCCCTGCTTCCTCCAGAGGAGCCGCCGCCGCTTCTGCCGCCTGAACCTCCGCCTCTAGCCAATGAAATCCCTCCAATTAAGTGTATGCTACAATGTATTTCACCAATTAAAATATATACCTGTTTTTAAGCTTCTTAAACATTTGACCCTATTTTTATTCATTATCATAATTATCAAGAAAATTATGGTATGTATTTCCTGTTCGATAACCTATGATTGTGTTTAAATTTAAATTATGAACACTTTTAAATATATTAATATCAATATTTGGATTAATTTCTCTTAATTTTTTAATTAATAGTTTTGTTTCCTGTCTTTTTGAGCCTGTCTTCTCATTTTGTATTTTTTCTGTAATTGAGCAGGCACATTGAATGAAGTGTAGATTATTGTACCTTTTCCATGCAATTATATCCTCTTCCTTAACTTTATACATGGGCCTTATAAGCTCCATTCCTTCATGATTTGTGCTTTTAAGTTTGGGCATCATTGTTTTTATTTCTGCAGCATAGAACATGCTCATGAGAACAGTTTCTATAACATCGTCAAAATGATGGCCCAGCGCTATTTTATTGCAGCCTAAGTCCCTTGCTTTTCTGTAGAGATAACCTCTTCGCATCCTGGCACACAAATAACAGGGGTTTTCTTCCACTCTGTCCACTATTTCAAATATGGGAGTATTGAAAATTTTTATTGGAATATTTAATATTTCTGTATTCTTAATGATTTGCTTTTTATTGGCATCACTGTATCCCGGGTCCATTAACAAATACTCTGTTTCAAATTCAATTTCACTGTATTTTTGCAGCTGTTGCATGCATTTGGCCATAAGCATTGAATCCTTGCCTCCAGAAATGCATACTCCTATTTTATCATTGTTTTGTATTAGTTTATATTCCTTTATAGCTGAAATAAATTTAGACCAAATTGTTTTTCTGTATTTTTTAATAATGCTTCTTTCTATTTCCTGATATCCTTCCATTTTGTCCTGCTTTATTAAATAATATTTATATAAATTTAGATACCGCCTTTATTATTGTCTTTATATATGTTGCAAACTGCCTTGGTGGTTGAAATGTCTTCATCTATTATATCATAAAAGCTTAAACTTTCCTGTAATACATTCATATATTCTGACAGCATGAAAGAGCTGTTATGAAAAACCCCTCCCTTTATACCTATCTTAGCCGGTCCTTTGAAATTTTTCTTCTTGTAGGCAATTAGGGTAAGGTCTGCAAGATACCTGCCTGCATTTTCTAAAAGCAAGGCTGCATATGAGTCTCCTTCATTGGCACAATCCACGATTATGGGGAAAAGTGAAGCAATCTTATTTTTTTCGCTGCTATATATGAAGCTCATTATATCAGACCGTGCGGCTCCGCCTATTTCTTCCATAAAAGCTCTGTTTAAGTTGTCAAATGGAAGGTTTCTGTCATATTTATAAATTATATTTTTAAAAACCTGCATAACAGTATGATAACCGCTTCCTTCATCACCCAGGAGGTGGCCCCATCCACCAACCATTTCTCCCTGACCGCCTTTTTGCACAAAACAAGAGGAGCCTGTCCCTGAAATCGCTAAAATCCCATCCTTGTCGCCAAAATATGCTTTGCATGCCATTTCCGCATCATTTAAAACTATTGTTTTGATTACAAAGGCACCTTCCACATACTTTTTAATCAGCTCGGCATAGTTGCCTGTTTCAACACCTGCCATTCCAACAGCAATAAGCTGACAGTTTTCTCTCCCCAATTCATTAACACAATCATAAATAAGAGATATCAAATTGTTTACGGTTTTATCCAAGTTTACTGAAGGATTGCCGGATCCTCCTATAAGATTTAAAATAGGACCCTCATTAAGGTCATAGGCAATCAGTTCAGACTTTGTGCCTCCTGCATCAATTCCGATTAAATATTTCATACGCTCACCGCCACTCAAAGACTGCTTCACTTATATCAAATGAAGCAGCCTTAAATCTTTTTATTCTACATGAATTGCATCTGTAGGACACTCTTCTTCTGCTTCTTTTGTGCATTCCTCGTATTCCTCAGGTATTGGATCAACTTTCACTACGGAAATACTTTCATCATCCAATTCAAAAACCTCCGGGCATATTGATTCGCACAGACCGCAGCTTATGCAGGCATCCCTGTCAACTTTTGCTCTCATAAATACCTCCTTGTATTCTAATATATTGTTTGCTTATTTACACTAATTTATCCAAGGCTTGTTTCAAATCATCTATGATATCATCTGCATGCTCAAGCCCTATTGAAAGTCTTACCAATCCTTCAGATATTCCGCTTAATGCTCTTTCTTCAGGAGTATAAGGAGAGTGAGTCATGGATGCCGGATGCTGAATTAATGTTTCGGTATCTCCAAGGCTTACAGCCAGTGAGCAAAGCTCTACATTATTCATCAGTTTTCTTCCTGCTTCAAGCCCCCCCTTAACTTCAAATGCAATCATAGCGCCCGGCAGCAGCATTTGTTTTTTACCAAGCTCGTATTGGGGGAAACTTTTAAGTCCCGGATAGCCTATCCACTCAATTGCAGGATGAGCTTCAAGAAATTCTGCAACCTTTTGAGCATTAGAACAATGCTTTTCCATTCTTACTTCCAATGTTTTCATTCCCCTGTTAATCAAGTATGCATCAAAAGGACTTATGACAGAACCGGTCATATCCTTGATTCCAAACAATCTTACAGTATCAATAAATTCTTTTTTACCGGCTGCAAATCCTGCTATTACATCTCCGTGACCGTTTAAATACTTTGTTGCAGAATGAACCACCAAATCTGCACCAAGATCAAGAGGTCTTTGTAAGTATGGGGTACAGTAGGTATTATCAACAACAACTTTACAGCCTTCAACTTCATGAGCGATTTTGGAAACCTCCGAAATATCCGTCAATACCATGTTTGGATTAGCAGGGCTTTCCAAATATACTATTTTTGTATTTGGCTTCATTGCTTTTCTAACGTTTTCAGGGTCTGATGTATCAACAAAATCAACCTCCACGCCAAATTTGGTCAATCCGTGACTCATAAAAGCAAATGTACATCCATACAATGTTTTAGCTGCAATAACGTGATCTCCTCCACTGAGGAAAGACCATGCTACGGAAGTAATGGCACCCATGCCTGAAGCCATTGCAACTGCAGCTTCAGCATTTTCAAGTGAAGCCAGTTTATCTTCAACCTGAGAGGATGTGGGATTACCAAGCCTTGTGTAGATATATCCCTCTTCTTCCAATGCAAATCTTCTACCGCCCTGCTCGGCAGAATCAAACATGAATGTGGAAGTTTGATATATGGGAGTTGCTAAAGCCCCATATTCATTTTTTTTGTAACCGGCATGTACAGCCCTTGTAGAAAAATTCATTTTGCTCAACTTGTCCTTATTCATTATTTCCTCCTTAAAAAAAATATGATAAGTAAACGTTATCTATATAAATTGTATACTATTTTAAAATATTAATCAATCATATATTTTTTTATTGTTTGCATAGAGGCCTTGGATAAAAGGAAGAAAGTTTTCTAATATTTTCTTATATCAAAATTATTGGCGAGAAGGGGCAAATTTTGTGGGAATTCATATCCCAGCCCCCAGTAGCTGATTCCCCTTAAGCCGTATTCCTTCACCGTATCAAATTTTGCCTGAGCGCTTCTTGCATCTTCAAACCATACTTCATGGGCTTTTCCTTCCGCATCCCTATAATGAAAATATGGTGACTGGCTTTCATATTCATAATGAATTTCAGCCATGTGCTCATAGGCTAAATTTATTGCATCCTGAACGCTTATAGTTTCAGCTTCATCACCTTCTTCAAAAGGAATCTTCCAGTCCCTTGCATATATTTGAAATCCCATTAATATTTTATCTCTTGGTATTACTGATACTGCATAATCAAGAACTCTTTTAATTTCATTTAAAGGTGATATGGCTTTTGGGCTTCCTCCCCTCCATCCCCATTCGTAAGTCATGAGAACAATAAAATCTGCCAGCCTTCCATGGGCAGGGTAATCGTGGGCTTCATACAAGAGCCCTGCTTGGTCGGCACTTAATTTGGGAGCCAGTGATGTGGAAACAAAAAAACCTTCATTATGAAGTCTTTGAACTGTGCTTGCCAAAAAACTGTTGTAGGCTTCCCTGTCTTCAGGAAGAACATATTCAAAATCAATATTTAATCCCTGGTATCCTTTTTCTCTCATAATAGAGATTATATTATCCTGGAGCCTTTTGACTATGTCAGGATTATTCAAAACAATATCGGCTATGTTCTCTCCTGCAACATTAACAGTAAAATTGACTATTGCCATCATTGGAACAACCCCTTGGGTATAGGATTCGGCTATTGCCGCCTCATCAGCAATATTAACCAATGTGCCGTCTTCGTTAATAAGGTATGCGAAGGGACTTAAATAGGTCAGGTAAGGCCCCGCTTCTCTGACTAAGGGTACAGCTTCCGGCCCGAGAAAATATGTAAAGGCATTTACATCTATTTCTGTCTTGGGTCTTTGAGGTATTTTTAGTACAAATCCCGGGTATATCAAATCAGGATTCATAATTTTGTTCTCCCACAGCAGTGTTTGAACGCTGACTCCAAAATTCTTTGCTATATTCCAAATGCTGTCCCCTTGCTGTACAGTATAGGTATTATTATTGGTTGGTATGAGAAGTGCGTGGCCGGGCAGTAAAACATTCGGATTATTCAACCTGTTAAGGTTAACAATTTCCTCTATGCTTACCTTATATAAATCGGCAATCTGCCACAATGCTTCTCCCCTTTGAACAACATGAATATTCATAACTTCCCCCTTTAATTCGTTTGTTATAATATATTCATCTGTCCAAGCTTAATGATAAAAAGAATAAATGTTGTCAGTGTAATTTTTCTGTCAACATTTATTCTTGAAAACAAAAAGAACCGTCCCTAAATTTTTTTTGCTATGTCGCTTCTGTACTCCATTTTTTCAAAATGTATTTTGGGGATGTTTTTGTATACTTTGTTTCTCGCCTGGTCTAAGGAAGTCCCCAGGGCTGTTACTGCCAAAACTCTGCCGCCGTCTGTAATAATTTTGCCGTCCTTTTCTTTGCTCCCTCCGTGGAATACTATTATATCATCATCCAGGTCATTTAAGCCTGTGATTTCCTTGCCCTTTTCATAGCCTTCAGGATAGCCTCCCGATGCTAAAACTACTGTTACGCATTTTTCATCTTCCCACTGCAAATCATTCTCCGATAAATTACCCCGGATGCATTTTAACATTATATCAATTAAATCTGATTTAAGTCTTGGAAGAACCACCTCTGTTTCAGGATCTCCAAAACGGGTGTTGTATTCCAATACCTTGGCCTGATTGTTTTCAATCATGAGGCCTATGAATAAGACTCCTTTAAAGTCAATACCTTCGCTTAAAAAACCCTCTAAAGTTCTGTCTATTATATATTCCTTGATATATTTATTTAATTCCTCAGTAAATATGGTGTTTGGAGAAAAACATCCCATACCTCCGGTATTGAGCCCCTTGTCATCATCATATGCCTTCTTGTAGTCCCTGGCGCTTTCCATTGCTATTATATTTTTGCCGTCCACAAAGCAAAGAAGTGATGCTTCGGTTCCGCGGAGGAATTCTTCTATAACAAGGGTATCTCCTGCATCACCGAACTGCTTATTGTCCATTATGTTTTTAATTGCTTCTTCTGCTTCATTTATGGATTCACATATCAATACACCTTTTCCTGCTGCTAAGCCATCAGCTTTAACTACAAGTGGAGCCTTGAATTTATTAAGGTCTTCAATAGCCTTTTTGGAACTTTTATAGACCTGGTAGCCGGCAGAAGGTATTGAGTATTTCTTCATGAAATCTTTTGAATAGGATTTGCTTCCTTCAAATCTGGCTCCGGCTTTTACAGGACCAAATGCCATAATTCCTTTTTCATTAAGCATGTCAACAAGGCCTGCTACCAGGGGTACTTCCGGACCCACCACAACCAGGTCAATCTTCTTATTTACCGAAAATTCCACTAATTTTTCAAGCTCATCAGCTTTTATATCAAGGCAGTCTGCAATTTGAGATATACCTGCATTACCGGGAGCACAATATAATTGTGCAAGTTTTTTGCTTTGTTTTAATTTCCAGCAAATTGTATGTTCCCTTGCCCCGCCTCCAACTACAAGAATTTTCATACTGCCTCCTAATGTTTAAAATGTCTCATGTTTGTGAAAACCATGGATATATTGTTTTTGTTGCATTCCTCAATGGACTCATCGTCCTTTAACGAGCCTCCCGGCTGAATAATTGCTCTTATTCCTGCCTTGGCTGCTTCTTCCACGCAGTCGGGGAAGGGGAAAAAGGCATCTGATGCAAGAACTGCTCCCTTAGTAGAGTCTTTTCCCAAAAACTCATATGCATGGTCAATTGCCTGCCTGCATGCCCATATGCGGTTTACCTGGCCGGGTCCTATTCCTATTGACTGTCCGTCTTTAACAAGAGTGATGGCATTTGATTTTGTATGCTTTACAATTTTCCATGCCATGATCAGGTCCTTCATTTCCCGGCCGGAAGCTTTCGCATGAGTAACTGTTACAGGCTCTTCTCCCTCAGGCAGGAGCTTTGAATCAATTTCCTGAACCAATATGCCCCCTGCAACCTTTTTAATGTCACAGGCATATTCATCCTGCTTTTGTAAGATATTTTCTATTTGCAGCAGTCTTATATTTTTCTTTGACTTAAGGAGGGATAATGCTTCTTCGCTGTAAGAAGGGGCAGCAATTATTTCAACGAAGATTTTATTGAGCTCCCCTGCTGTTTTTTCGTCAATTTCCCTGTTAAAGACTACGATCCCCCCGAATATTGAAACGGGGTCAGCATTGAAAGCTTTCATGTATGCATGGTAAATATTTTCACCAGTACCTACCCCGCATGGATTAGCATGCTTGCAGGCGACAACACAGGGCTCATCAAATTCTTTTAATAACTCCAAGGCTCCGTTTGTATCATTTATATTATTAAAGGATAATTCCTTGCCGTGGAGCTGGACAGCTGATGCCAAAAGCCCTTCAGCATTTTCAACTTCTTTGTAAAATGCAGCTTTTTGGTGGGGGTTTTCACCATAGCGCATCTCCTGAATCTTTTCATATGTCATTGTGTATGTATCAGGCAGGGTCCTGTCTTTTCTTTCTTTTTTCATATAGGATGCTATCAGACTGTCATAATGAGCAGTGTGGGCAAAAACCTTGGAGGCCAGATAAAATTTCGTATCTAAAGAAACTTCCTTCTTTTCCCTTAATTCTCCAAGTACAGTGTTATAATCTTCAGGGTCAACTATAACAGCTACATCCTGATAGTTCTTTGCAGCAGACCTAAGCATAGTGGGACCGCCTATATCGATATTTTCTATAGCTTCCTCCCTTTTTACCCCCTGTTTTAGAATTGTCTGCTTAAAAGGATATAGGTTTACAACCACCAGGTCTATTGTTTTAATATTCAGCTCTGAAAGCTGTTTCATATGTTCAGGGTTTTTCCGCATTGCCAGAATTCCCGCATGTATGTTGGGGTGGAGGGTTTTTACCCTTCCGTCCAGGCATTCCGGAAAATTTGTTACATCAGAAATCCCTTTTACCTTAATTCCTGCCTCCTGTAAAGTTCTATAAGTACCTCCCGTTGAAACAATTTCGATAGCCAAATTTTCCAATTCCATTGCAAATTCGACTATTCCTTTTTTATCTGACACACTGATTAAAGCTCTCATTATTTCACTCCTCAATTTTTACTTTTCTTCCTTTTATTTGTATTTTCCCCCGGCAGTAATATTTAACTGCCAAAGGAAGTATTTTATGCTCTATTTTAAGTATTTTCTGCTGAAGTGTTTCGGCTGTATCATCATAGCTTACTTCAACAGCTTCCTGAATGATTATAGGGCCTGTATCAGCACCTTCATCCACAAAATGCACTGTGGCTCCGCTTAATTTAACACCGTATTTTACAGCTTCTTCATGCACCTTGATACCGTAGTATCCCTCCCCGCAAAAAGCAGGTATGAGGGATGGGTGAATGTTTATTATCCTGTTTTTGTAGACTTCTATAAATTTAGGGCTTAAAATTTTTAAGTAGCCTGCCAGGACAACCAGTTCTACCCCCCTGCTTTTTAACTCATGGATAATTGCATCATTAAAATTTTCAAAGCTTTGGTAGTCTTTCTGCCTTATATAGACAGCGTCAATATTGTGCTGTCTTGCTCTTTCCAAACCATAAGCATCTTTTCTGTTTGATATTACAAGAGATATTGTACCCTTTATATTTCCGCTTTCAGTATTATCTATCAAGGATTGCAGGTTAGTACCCGAGCCGGAAACCAGGACGCCGATTTTTACCTGTGGCATATTTTCAGCCCGCCTTCCCCTTTGACAGTCTCCCCCAATATTACAGGACTTTCACCTGCATTTTTGAGCCATTCCATAATATCATCCGCCTTATCTTCTCCAGCTGCCAGGACAAGACCTATGCCCATGTTAAAAGTAGAATACATTTCGTCAATATCAATATTTCCTTCCCTTTGTATAAGCTTAAATATAGGCAGCACATTGATATTTGCAGTGTCAATAATTGCACTTATCCCTTGGGGAAACATTCTTGGTATATTTTCGTAAAAGCCCCCCCCTGTAATATTTGACAAACCTTTTATTTCAAACTTGGATAAAAGCTCAAGTATAAGCTTTGGATAAATTCTTGTGGGTTTTAATAATTCTTCTCCCAGCCTGGTCCCTAATTCCTCCACATACTGGTTGATATCATAATTTTTATGACTGAAAAAAACCTTACGAACCAGAGAATATCCGTTGCTGTGAATTCCGCTTGAAGGTATGCCGATTAGAATATCTCCCTCTTTTATTTTTGAACCGTCGATAATTTTCTTTTTATCTGCAATCCCAACGCAAAATCCTGCTATATCATATTCTCCCTCATCATAAAGACCCGGCATTTCAGCTGTCTCTCCGCCTATTAATGCACAGCCAGCCTTAATGCAGCCCTCTGCCACACCTTTTACAATGCTTGCAGCCCTTTTAGGCTCTAATTTCCCCGTAGCAATATAATCCAGGAAAAACAAAGGCTTTGCACCCTGGCATATAACATCATTTACGCACATGGCAACAGCATCCTCTCCTATGGTATCATGCTTGTCAGCCATAAAGGCAATCATAAGCTTTGTCCCCACGCCGTCAGTGCCGGAAACCAGGACAGGTTCATGATATTCATCCTTATTTATTTCAAACATTCCCCCAAAACCGCCAATGTTTGAAAGTACTCCTTTTGTATGTGTTTTCCTTACATAGTCTTTTATAAGCCTTACCGTTTCATAACCGGAATTTACATCTACTCCTGAATCCTTATAAGTAAGTTTATCGTCCATAATCCCTCCTTATATGCCGTTGTTAGGTACTTCCATGGGGTAATCGCCGCTTAAACATGCCTTGCAGTAACCTTGCTTTGAGCCTGTAGCCTCTATTAAACTCTCCAAACTTAAAAAATGCAGGCTGTCAGCTTCTATATGGTCTCTTATTTCTTCGCTTGTTTTATTTGCTCCTATAAGCTTGCTTCTGTCAGGCGTATTTATACCGAAGAAACAAGAATGGGTTACAGGAGGTGAAGCTATCCTCACATGTACTTCTTTGGCACCGGCATCCTTTACCATTTTCACTATTTGTTTGGTTGTTGTACCCCTTACTATGCTGTCATCAACCATTACTACAACCTTATCCTTGACAATTTCATTCAAAATGCTTAATTTTGTTTTAACTCCCTTTTGCCTTAATACTTCTTTGGGCTCTATAAAAGTCCTTTTAGCATATCTGTTTTTTATG
This sequence comes from uncultured Clostridia bacterium, assembly GCA_964489345.1. GTDB lineage: Bacteria > Bacillota > Clostridia > Tissierellales > Sedimentibacteraceae > Sedimentibacter. The sequence continues at coordinate 24,915 of CAZAYQ010000002.1, forward strand.
ATGCCAAGGCCAAAGGGAATATTTAATTCTGCTGCATATCCTATGGCAGCCGGCGTTCCGGAGTCAGGCACCGAAAATACCAGATCAGCCTTTACCGGAGCTTCCTTTGCTAAAAGTCTGCCGGAATTATATCTTGTCTGATATACATTTACACCGTCTAAACTGCTGTCCGGGCGTGCAAAATATACATGTTCAAAAATACATAATTTTTTTTGTGCATACATTGTGGTTTTAATGCTGTTAACCCCATCTTCATTTATAACAACAATTTCACCCGGCTCAATATCTCTTATGAATTCTCCTCCCATGGCTGTAATGCCGCAGCTTTCGGAAGCTAAAAGATATCCGTCCTCTCTTTTCCCAAGACAAAGAGGCCTCAGCCCATAATTATCCCTTACTCCTATAAGGTCTTTTTCCGTCATGAATACAAAGGCATATGCTCCTTTTACAAGCTCCATTGTAGTTTGGATGGATTTTACTATGCTGCCCCTGTAATGCCTTGAAACTAAATTAGCCACTACTTCAGAATCAGTGGAAGTCTGAAATATAACCCCTTCATTTTCAAGTATATCTCTTAAAGACTCTGCATTGACCAAATTTCCGTTATGGGCTAATGCTATTGACCCTTCCCTGTACCTTACCACCAAAGGTTGTGCATTTTGCTTTTCGCTTTCTCCATATGAGGAATACCTCACATGTCCGATTGCAATCCTGCCTGATAATTTATCTATTATTTCCTGCTTAAGAACATCGGCAACCAATCCCATATCCTTATGAAATTCAATTTTTTTTCCTGTATGGATGGCAATGCCTGCACTTTCCTGACCTCTGTGCTGGAGTGAGAACAAGCCGTAGTATATAAGCTGGCTTGCAATATCGGGATTGTCTGTATATACTCCCACAACTCCGCATTCCTCCTGCAATTTATCCTCATTTAAATACATAATATCTCCTTTTTTAGGTATGGGGACACACCTTCAAAGTCGGGTAGCTCTCTGTGAGATAGCCTTTGAAGGAATGTCCCCGAATTAATTCAATTTTTCATTTAACTTCTTGTCTTTTTCAAATACTTTTTCAGCCATTTGCTTTTTATAATCCATAAATTTATGCCTAAGCTCTTCATATTTTACCGATAGTATCTGAACAGCCAGAAGTGCTGCATTTTCTGCAGCGTTTATGCCAACAGTTGCAACAGGTACTCCCGGAGGCATCTGAACTATTGAAAACAAAGCATCCATCCCGTCTAATTCAGATGATTTAATAGGGAGTCCGATAACCGGCAAGGAGGTGCATCCTGCCAGTACACCGGGTAAATGTGCGGCTTTTCCCGCTGCCCCTATAATCAGTTCATAACCGTCTTTGTTGGCATTTCTGGCAAATTCCAGTGCTTCAAAGGGGGTTCTGTGGGCTGATATTACTCTTACTGTGGTTTCTACCCCAAATTCCTTTAAAATATTGTAAGCTTTTTCAACTACCTGAAAGTCTGAATCGCTTCCCATAACAATTGCAATTTTCATACCTGCCTCCTTATTTAAAATAATTTACTCCCGATTCAAAGATTCTCTGGTCTTTGTTTCCGGGAATATTTTTATATATATTTTCTTGAAGCCTTTCCGAATGGGCCATCTTTCCAAGCACTCTGCCATCAGGACTTGTTATGCCCTCTATTGCATCTATTGACCCCATTGGATTATAAAAGCCGTCATAGGTTGGCTCATTATCAGAATCTACGTATTGTGTAGCTATTTGACCGTTTTTCTTCAGGCTTTCAATCCATTTTTCACTTGCTGCAAATCTCCCCTGGCCGCTTGATACCGGCAGGTAATGAATATCTCCCGGTTTGCATCCTTTAAGCCATGGAGACAAATTGCTTACAAGCTTAGTTTTAACAAATGTTGATACATGCCTTCCAATTTTATTATAGGTCAAAACCGGATAGTCATCTTTTATCCCGCTTATTTCTCCGAAGGGGATTAGTCCTAATTTTATTAATGCATGGAAACCGTCTCCAATGCCTAAAATCAAACCATCTCTGTTTTTAAGAAGGTCTGTGACTGCATCCTTTAACAATTCATTTCTGAATAAAGCTGCAATAAACTTTCCAGAACCATCGGGCTCCCCACCTGTGCTTAGTCCTCCGGGAAATGCAATAATTTGAGACTGTCTTATGGACTCATTCATTTCTTCTATAGAATCCTTAATATCCTGAATGCTTAAGTTTCTAAACACTAATGTATCTGTTTTGGCACCGGCTCTTTCGAAGGCTCTGTCAATATCGTATTCACAGTTTGTTCCCGGAAATACCGGAATAAACACTCTTGGCTTTGAAATGGAAACTGAGGGTTTAGCATTACCAGCCCCCCTGTAAATATAGTTTTCAATCTTTCCCCCTAAATCTTCTTCTTTAATTGGAAATATATCCTTTAAAGGCTCCAGCCAGGCAGTCTTGATATCTTCCAGGGGTATGCAGATATCATTGATAGCAATTTCCTTTTCAGAACTTGTTTTTCCTATTTCTATGAAGTCTGTAAATGAAGATGAATTTTCAACTTCTAAAAGAATATCCCCGTAGCCTGCATCAAAGCATTCCTTATCAAATATGAAGTTTTGTGCTTTGAAACCCAGCTCATTTCCTAAGGACATCTTGCTTATGGCTGCAGGAATGCCTCCATAGCCTACAGTATGGGCGCTTAAAACCTCTCCTTTTTTTATAGCTTCATGAACTTCTCTATACTTAACTTTAATATCTTCAAAATCAGGAATATTATTTTCATCCTTTTTTATCCTTATTAATAAAACCTTATTGTCCGGTTTTTTAAATTCAGGCGAAATAACATTCTTTACATCTGTCACTGCTACTGCAAAGCTTATTAGCGCGGGCGGCACATCCATGTCTTTAAATGTGCCTGACATGCTGTCCTTTCCTCCAATGGAAGGAACTTTAAGTTCGTGCTGAACTTTATATGCCCCCAGCAAGGCACTTAAGGGCTTACCCCATCTTTCAGGATCCTTGTTGAGCTTTTCAAAATACTCCTGGAATGTAAGCCGGATATATTTGTAGTCCCCGCCCATTGCAACAATTTTGGCAATGGAATGTATTACAGCATACATAGCGCCGTGATAGGGGCTTTCGCTTGAAAGATAAGGGTCAAAGCCATGGGCCATAAGTGAGCAGGTGGATGTTACCCCTTTTTCAAGAGGAATTTTAGCTGCCATTCCTTCTGCCGGAGTAAGCTGGGTCCTGCCCCCAAAAGGCATCAATACTGAGCCTGCTGCAACTGATGAATCAAATCTTTCAACCATTCCTTTTTGGCCGGCAACATTCAAGTCTTTTAAATTTTCAAGCCACAGTCCATATATATCATTGCTTTCAAATTTTCTTTTATATTTTATATTAAGAGGCTCTATAATTTTCGCATTTGTTTTTTGTTTTACACCATTTGTATCCAAAAAATCCCTGCTTATATCAAGTATTGTTTTTCCCCTCCATGTCATTTTAAGCCTTCTGTCATCTGTAACTTCTGCCACAACCTTGGATTCAAGATTTTCTTCACGGGCATATTGATTGAATTTCTCTGCATCTTCTTTTCTTACAACCACTGCCATTCTTTCCTGAGATTCGGATATTGCCAGTTCAGTTCCATCCAAACCGTCATATTTTACACTTACCAAATCTAAGTTTATATTCAAGCCGTCAGCTAATTCGCCTATGGCAACAGAAACGCCTCCTGCACCAAAATCATTGCATTTTTTTATAAGCCTGCTTGCTTCTTTTTTCCTGAATAATCTTTGGATGTTTCTTTCAATGGGAGGATTTCCTTTTGGCACTTCCATGCCGATTAGTACTGCTGTTTCATCCAGTGTCTGCTTTTTGGAAGATGCTGTTGCACCGCCTAATCCGTCCCTGCCTGTTCTTCCTCCTAAGAGTATTACCACATCACCTTTTTGCGGACTTTCTCTTTTAACATTCTCCCTGGGGGCTGCAGCAATAACTGCTCCTGCCTCCAGCCTTTTAGCTGCATAGTTGGGATGATAAATTTCATTACCGTAACCGGCTGTAATACCGATTTGATTCCCGTAGGAAGAGTGTCCTTCAGCAGCCTGACAGGTAATTTTTCTTTGCGGAAGCTTTCCTGGAAGCGTATCTTCAATTTTTTGTCTTGGATCTGCACTTCCTGTAATACGCATTGCCTGATACACATAGGACCGCCCTGACAGGGGATCTCTTATGGCTCCTCCCAGGCAGGTGTTTGCCCCCCCGAAGGGCTCTATTTCTGTTGGATGGTTATGTGTTTCATTTTTGAACATTAAAAGCCATTCTTCATTTTTCCCGTATTTTTCAACATTTATAATGATGCTGCATGCATTAATTTCTTCAGAAATTTCCAAGTCATCTAAAAGCCCGGATTTTCTTAATTCTTTGGCTCCTATGGTTGCCAGGTCCATTAAGCTTATATCCCTCTTGCTTTTATATACATATTTTCTTGCATTCAAATAATCATCGTAGGTTTTCTTAATTTCCCCGGATACTTTCCCATCTTCGAATTCAATATTTTCTATTTCGGTAAAAAATGTTGTGTGCCTGCAGTGGTCAGACCAATAAGTATCTATAACTTTAATTTCCGTAATTGAAGGGTTTCTTTTTTCTGTGTTTTTGAAATAATCCCGGCAAAATAATAAATCCTCTAAGGACATAGCAAGACCTTCATCTTTTCTATAGGCTTCTGTTTCTTCTATGGATTTATTTATAAGGTCTAATCTTTCCACGTCTTTAGCAGGAGGATACACTGCATCCAAGCTATGGGCTTTAGATAGGTCTGCTTCTTTGCAATCAACAGGGTTGATAAGGTAGGTCTTTATTCTTTCAATATCTTCATCTGACAGGTCTCCTTCAAGAAGAATAAGCCTGGCATATTTAACTAACGGTTTTTCTTTTCCGGAAATAACTTGAATGCATAAGGCTGCGGAATCTGCCCTTTGGTCAAACTGGCCCGGCAGGTATTCAAGGGCAATCACATGTCCTTTTAATTCAATATCTTCAAAATATACAATATCCTGACCGGGGTCTGAAAAAACAGTATGCACACTATTTTTAAAATCATCCCCGTCAATATTTGACAGGTCATACCTGTTTAAAATTCTAAGCTTGTTTAGGTTTTCAATGCTCAAAATTTCCTTTAAGCTCTTAAGCAAATTTAATGCTTCAGTGTTAAAGCCGGGTTTCTTTTCCACAAAAATTCTCTTAACGTCAAAGTTCATAATAACCATCCTTTGTTATCATTTTTCAAGGATATAATAACAAATATAAAAACCCTTGTCAACGGTTTCTATATTATTTTCAATATTAAATTAATTTCATATTCGCCCTGTTCCGAATATTTATATTCCCTCTTTATATTATATTCGTACTATTATGAACCATGAAAGATATTCCAAAAACTTAAACAATAGAGGTTAGGGGGTTCGCTTCGCTTAGGCTCCAACAAATGGGTTAGGTCATACGCAGTCTCCGTTAACCAAAATATTCGCTCCCTTTGGTCGCATATTTTGGGAACTCGTTGCGGTTGACCTACCAGCCGTTTTCTGAAAAAAGATTCAGAAAACGGGGTTAGGGCATACAAAAACAGTAACCGCTTTGGTTACTGTTTCGTTTTAAATTA
>CAZAYQ010000003.1:0-30063 GCA_964489345.1 uncultured Clostridia bacterium
CTCTTCCTCCGTGAATAATGGTATGGGGATATGTTTGTGAAAAATAGGGTTAGGGCATCTCTGATAACCTTAGTGAAACTAATTTTGTAACTCCCTTTTCTTCCATTGCAGCCCCGTATAAAGTGTCGGCATACTCCATGGTTCCTTTTCTGTGAGTTATTACAATAAATTGTGTTTCCTTTGAAAATTCCTTTAAATATTGTGAGAACCTGAAAATATTCAAATCGTCAAGCGATGTTTCAATTTCATCCAATACACAGAAGGGTGTAGGCCTTGTCTTTAAAATTGAAAACAATAGTGCAATTGCAGTAAGTGCTTTTTCACCGCCGGACAATAGTGATATTTTGCTTAATTTCTTTCCGGGAGGCTGGACTGTGATTTCTATATCACTGTTTAAAGCATCTTCCTCATTTTCCAGGTAAATGTCTCCGCTGCCGCCGTTAAAGAGTTTTTTGAACACATGAGAAAATTGCACTCTTATGTTTGAAAATTCTTCAACAAATTTATCTTTCATTTGAATTTCAAGCTCTTTTATCACTTCATTAAGCTGTTCAATGGCATCTGTCAAATCTTTCTGCTGTTTTGTCAAGAAATCATATCTTTCCCTTACTTCCCGGTATTCTTCAATAGAATCCAAATTGATATTTCCCAATTCTTTTATAGCCTTTTTGCAGGTGTTTAGCTCATTGTAAAGCTTGCTTTGGCTTATGCTGTCATCCTTGAATTTTAGTGCCATAGCATAGTTTATTTCATAGTCTTCCCACAGTTTTGCAGAAATATCTTCTATTTTTGAACTTTCTCTTTCGATTTTAACGTTCATCTTCATTTCTTCATCAAGTATATCGGTTATCTCTTTATTTGCTTCATTTATTTTATTTTGGTAATCATAAATTTCTTCCCTGTATCTTTTAAGAGTCTCTTTTTCCTTTACATAGCTATCATTTAAAGTATTTATTTCTTCTATTAAAGCTTCAGCTTTTTGTGTATATTCAACAATTGTATCCCGGGCTGCTTTTATTTCATTGTCAATGGATGATAAGTTGTCTTCCTTATATTTCTTTGACCTGTTGTTTCTTTCTATTTCAATATTAGTATTATTGAGCTTTTCTTCTATAAGCTTTATATTTTGAGTGATTTCTGAAAGCTTATCTCTCTGTTTTAAAATTATGCCGTTGTATTCATCATATTTAAGCTTTCTTGCATCATTTTGTTTTATGGTTGTTTCAATGTTTTTTTCTTTTTCATCAACTGCTAGTTTTAACTGTTCCGTTTCATCATTGAGAGCTTTTAAATCATCTTCATATTTTTGTTTTTCCATTTGTATGAAATGAATTTCAGCAATGTATTTTTTAATGCTGCCTGCTGTTTTTTCATTTTGCTCTGACAGCATCTTTGTTTTCGACCTGTTCATTTCATAATAATTATTATTTTCATTTATTTTATTTTTTCTTTCTTCTGCTGATTCCCTAAGTTCCTTTATTTTTATATTCAAATAAGCCTGTATATTTCTTTCTTCTATTAATTTTTTAGATAGGCTGTCAAAAGAAACTTTCAATTCGTCAATTTCTCTTTTTCTTCCTAAAAGAGCTTGATTTGCACTTATATGGCCGCCTGTAACAGATCCCCCGGCATTTATTACATCTCCCTGGAGGGTTACAATTTTAACTGTATTGCCTAATTTTCTTGATATTTTAAAGCCGTTGTTCAGATTGTCCACAATTATAATTCTTCCCAGCAGGTTTTTAATCACAGCTTCATATTTAGGCTCTGTTTGAATTAAGTTGTCTGCCGTATCAATGACGCACTTTTCCTTCAAAACTTCTCTTTCTGAGCTGTTTAAAGACCTTTGTGCAAGCATGCTGACAGGAAGAAATGTAACTCTTCCGATTTTGTTTTTCTTTAAATATTCTATTATTTCCTCGGCTTCACTGTCAGTGTTTACGATTATATTTTGTATTGCAGACCCTAAGGCTATTTCTACAGCCCTTTCATACTTTTTTTCTGTCTTTATTATATCTGCTACCGTGCCCAGTATGCTTTTTAATACGGGCTCCTTGTCCTTGTTGTTCATTAAAGTCTTTATGCTTTTATAGTAGCCTTCATAGTATGCTTCCATATTGGAAAGTATATTGATTTTTGATTTAGCCCCGTTAAGTTCTTCGCTCAGCTTGGAAATTTGTAATTCTATGTCCTCCTTATCTTTTTCTGCAGCTTTTAATTCTTCCAGTATACTTTTTAATTCAGCCTTTTTTTGAATTAAAAGGTTGCTTATAAGCTTTTGTCCTTCCTCCAGCTTTTTAATTTCTTCTTTCCTCTTTTGTCTTTCTTCTTCCTCCGAATTAACTTCTTGTTCTAAATTCTTAATTCTGTCCCCGTTGTTTATAATCAATGATTCAATTATGTTTTTATCTGAATTGTTTTTGTTAATATCCTTGTGAAACTCAAAGAGCTCATTTTTCTGATAGTCAATCAAGCGGACAATTTCATCAATTTCCTTCTTATATTCCCTTATATCTGAATTTAATAATTCAAATTTCTCAATATCCCTCTTACTGCCCTCTTCTAAGGATGCTTTCTCTCTTGAAAATTTATCTATATTCTCCATTAATTCCAGGTTTCTTTTTTCCAGTGCAGCAATTTCATCCTTAACACTTCCTATGTTGGATGCATATAAGAGCTTTTTTTCTTTGTGAACCTGGCTTAAGCTCTTGTAGTTTTCTAAAATTTTATTCTTTGATTCTTTAAGTTCTTCCCGTTCATTTACTGTATTTTGAAGTTCATTTATTTTCTCTTTTTGAGATTCTATAATTTCACTATAGTTGTCCCTTCTTTTTTGAAGCTTATGCTTGTCCTCCAATGACATATCCCTTTGATTTTTTAAAGCTTTAAGGAGCTGGCTTCGTTTTTCATATTCATGAACCAAATAATTTAGCTCGTATTTTTTTAAATTGTCTCTTATTTCAATGAACTTCCGGGCACGTATGCTTTGCTCATAAAGAGGTTCAACACGCTCCTTAAGCTCATATATTATGTCTTCTGCTCTTTCTAAATTATTCTTTGTCTTTTCAAGCTTTCTTTCGGATTCTTCCTTCCTGGTCTTGTATTTTACAATGCCTGAAGCTTCCTCAAAAACCTGCCTTCTCACATCTGAATTGGGACTTAAAATATCTTCCACCCTGCCTTGCCCAATAAAAGAATAGCCTTCTCTGCCTATTCCCGTATCCATAAAAAGCTCTCTTACGTCTTTAAGCCTGCATTGCTGTTTGTTTATGCAGTATTCGCTTTCACCCGTCTTGTAAAGTTTCCTGCTGATACTTACTTCCTTATATTCAAGGGGGATTGTGCCGTCTTCATTGTCAAAAATAAGCCTTACTTCAGCATAGCCAAGGGGCAGCCTCTTTTCAGTTCCGGCAAAAATTACATCATCCATTTTGCCTCCCCTTAAGGATTTTGCACTTTGTTCACCTAAAACCCACTTAATGGCATCAGAAATATTGCTTTTTCCGCTTCCGTTTGGTCCCACCACGGCCGTAATGCCTTTTTCAACATCCATTTCTGTTTTTTCCGCGAATGATTTAAATCCATTTACATATATTTTTTTTAAAAACATGAGCCCCCCTGTTGCATATTAAGATAATTTTGAAATATTTCTGTTTTGTGAAAACTGAACAAACTCTTATCATTATGATATATTTCAATTATATCATCATTTTTTTCTTTAAAGGATATTACTTTTATTAAAAATTCATCCTTCAAGTTTTTTATATTTTTCTTCTTGTGACCTGCAATATTGCTTATAAGCTTTAAAGGCGCATGAATTGTAATACTTTCGCCCTTTAAATCAAGTCCTTTTAACTTTGACTCCAGGGCATAATAGTACATTTTTTCTTCCACCAGCTGCCTGAAGGCAGGATGAAAGGGCCCTGCTTTTACATCTTTACCGGATTTGATGGAGTCTGTATTTTGAAGTCCTATTCTTATTACATTTATATTGCTGACACTGTAAAGAGCATACATACAGGCTGATATTTCCACTGCCTCTTCCAAAGCAAGAGGCTTGTAGGACCCCTTTTCATACATATCGAAAAGGTCTGTATCCTTAATTACCAGGGTTGGATAAATTCTTACAAGGTCAGGTTTCATTTCAATGGATTCAATGCATGTTTTTATGTCTTTTTCTCTATTGCTTCCCGGAAGTCCCGGCATTATCTGGTGGCCCAGAATAAATCCATGGTCCTTTATGAGGCGGCTAGCTAAAATGGACTGGATTTTATTGTGACCCCGGTTTGAAATTTTCAAAACCTCATCATTAAGACTTTGAATTCCTAATTCAATAATATCCATACCATACTTCTTTTGCAGTTTCAATATTTCTGAATTTATAGCATCCGGCCTTGTGGAGCATCTTATGCTCTTTATAATTCCTGAATCCTTGAATGCTTTGGCAGCCCTTAAAAGTTCTTCCTGAATTTTTGTATCAATTGCCGTAAATGAGCCCCCGAAGAATGCAATTTCTACATGGCTGTCCTCATCAATTGTTTTTTTGTATTCCTTAACAATATTTTGAACATATTCCCCGTCAATAACAAGGTTTTTCTGTCCTGTAATCCTTCTTTGATTGCAAAATACACACTTGTTGGGGCAGCCTTCATGGGGTACAAAAATAGGAATAATCTTCATTTTCTTATTCATTCAGCTGTCCTTCCTGAATAAGTGCTTCCCTGGCAGCATTCTGCTCAGCTTCTTTCTTATTTTTGCCGCTTCCTTTTCCCACCACTTTTTTGTTAACCAGCACATTTACATGAAATACCTTTTCGTGGTCGGGACCTTCTTCCTTAGTTACAACATATCTTATTTTGCAGGCCTGGCTTTTGCCTTGATAGTATTCCTGAAGGAAGGATTTATAATCTCTTATAATTTTTTCTTTAACAGCAAGTTTTATATAGGCGGTTAAATTATCCAATACAAATTTTTCGGCCCTCTTGTAACCTCCATCAAGGTATATGGCAGCTATTACAGCTTCAAGGGCATCTGCCAATATTGATTTTCTTTCTCTGCCCCCTGAAGCTTCTTCTCCCTTTCCTAAGAGCAAATAATTTCCTAAATGTAAATCACCTGCCACCAGGCTTAATGTATCCTCACATACAACCTGGGCTCTAAGCTTAGTCAGGTCTCCCTCAGGATAATCAGGGAACTTGTCAAATATAAATCTGCTTACAGAGATACTTAAAACAGCATCCCCCAGAAATTCAAGTCTTTCGTTGTTTACCATGCTATATAATTTGTCTTCATTGGAGTAAGAGCTGTGGGTAAGGGATTTCTCCAGTATTTTTATATTATTGAATTTATAATTTATTCTTTTTTCGAAATCTTGTATTGTATATGTAATCATTTTTCCTCTCCGGCATATAATTGCTTATTACTGTAATGAAGTGTTTCATCAAATTAATAAATAATTATAATGCTATAATCGGGGGACACACCTTATTGGCCTGTCCCCATAGCTATTTAACTATTCAATTCTTCCAGGTATTTTACAATATCCCCCACTGTTTCTATTTTTTCAATACTTTCATCGTCAATTTCAATATCAAATTCATCTTCAATTGCCATCACCAATTCAAATAGTGTTATTGAATCTGCTTCCAAATCGTCCGCAAAGGATGTTTCCATTGTAATATCCTCCGGATCAACACCAGCCTTTTCAGCTACTAATTCTCTAATTCTTTCAAACAAATTCTCACCTCCTCATTATGCTTTCTTCAATTAATTCATTCACATTGCTTTCAGCGCAGATTTTTGCCTGACGGATGGCATTTTTAAAGGCCTTGGCATCAGAAGAGCCGTGTGCCTTTATTACAGGAGCCTTGACTCCCAAAAGCGGAGCACCGCCGTGCTCTGAATAATCAAATCTGCTTTTAAAATTATTAAGTGCCGGTTTAATTAATGCTCCGCCGATTTTAGACCTGAAACTTGACATAATTTCTTCTTTTAAGCCCTTTATCAGCTCTTGCATTGTTCCTTCCATTGTTTTTAATATTATGTTCCCTGTAAAACCGTCGCATACTACTATGTCTGCACTTCCCTTAATTATGTCCCTGGCTTCAATATTGCCTGTGAAATTAAGGTCCAGTTTTGAATTTTCAAGAAGGGCGTATGTATCTACAGTCAGTTTGTCACCCTTTGATTTTTCTGTCCCTATATTTGCCAGTGCAATCCGCGGTGACCTGGTATTCATAACTCTTTTTAAATAAATATCTCCCATAATTGCAAAGTCATATAAGAATTCCGGTTTTGAATCCACGTTTGCACCAGAATCTATCAAAAGGTAGACTCCTCCCGACATGGCAGGTATCAATGAACCTATTGCCGGTCTCTCAATTCCTTTAATTCTGCCAATTAAAAGAGTTCCTCCGCTCAACAAAGCTCCTGTGCTGCCTGCAGACACAATGGCATCTGCCTCCTTGTTCTTAACTGCATACAGGGCCTTAACCATTGATGAGTCTTTCTTCCGTCTTATTGCCATAACAGGTTTGTCGTCGTTTGATATTAGGTCCTCTGCATTGATAATTTCGATATTATTGAAGTTTGATGTGTTTTTTTCTAATATTTTTTTGATTTCATTTTCTTTTCCGGATAGTATAATGCTAAGTCCATATTCATCCCTTGCTTCTATACTTCCCCTTACGGCTGCCTCAGGTGCATTGTCGCCGCCCATGGCATCAATTGAAATTTTCATATTCACCCCTATTAATATACTTATATAAGTATATAGCAGTAATATTTGTTTTGCAATAAAAAAATAGTGCGGGGCACTATTTAATTATTATATCTTTTACAGCCTTAAATAAAGTTTACTCAACAGCTACCACTTCTTTACCGTCATAATATCCGCATTCCAAACATACTCTGTGCGCTAGCTTTGGTTCATGACATTGCGGGCATTCCACAGTATTTGGAACTTTTAATTTTGCGTTAGCCGCTCTTCTTGAATCTCTTTTAGCTTTGGAAGTTTTCCCCTTAGGTACTGCCATTTTTACACCTCCTTATTTCAACAGGTCCTTCAGTTTTTCAAGCCTCGGATCTCTTAAATTGTTTTCACATTTACATTGTTCATTGTTTAAATTTACTCCGCAAGAGGGGCATATGCCTTTGCAGTCTTTAGAACATAAAGATTTCATGGGAAGGGACAAATAAATCAATTGTTTGATTGTTTCATCCATTTTTATTGACCCGTCTGCAATAAGAAGTTGAATTTCATCAGATTCAGTATCTTCCTTCTCAACAATATCTGCCTGAAAGCTGCTTTCAATTCTTCTGTCAAATTCCTTTAAACATCTTGCACATTCATCTGTGAAAGTATATTCTATTTTGCCTGTAAATACTGCACCGTCATCAATTTTTAATATTTCACCGGTTAATAAAACATCTTTGTCTAGACCCGTTTCTTTTAAAAATTCCTCATCATCTATTGAAAAATTTTCATTTACTGTCAAAGACACAGCATCAGATGATAAAAACCTTTTTATTTTAAGCAACATAATACCACCCTTTTTTAATTCGCAGAGTTTATTATATGAAAAAAGAAATTATTTGTCAAGGTTATCTTTTTTCAGTTTTTCCAGGTGTTTTTCCAGGTATTATTTGCCGCTTGTCAGTTTTTGTGTATCTCTGGCAATCATAACTTCTTCGTTTGTAGGAATAACAAAAACTTTTACTTTGGAGCCCTCTTTTGAAATTTCAACTTCTTTTCCTCTTGTGTTGTTCTTTTCATCATCTAATTCAACTCCAAGAAATTCCAAGCCGTCGCATACTTGTTTTCTTGCAGGCGGAGAGTTTTCCCCAAGACCTGCCGTGAATACTAAATAATCCAAGCCGCCCATTGCTGCCGCATAAGAGCCTATATACTTTCTTACTGTATAGGCAAATTTATCCAGTGCCAGCCGGGCCCTCTCGTTTCCTTTGTCAGCTTCTGCTTCTATGTCCCTAAAATCATTAGAAACACCGGAAATACCTAAAACACCGGACTTTTTATTCATTAAATTGTCAACCTCTTCAGCAGTCATGTTTTTCTTGTTCATTAAAAATGTTACAATTGCAGGATCTATATCTCCGCATCTTGTTCCCATTACCAGGCCTTCAAGAGGAGTCATTCCCATGCTTGTATCAAAGGATTTTCCATCTTTGATTGCAGTTAAGCTTGCTCCGTTTCCCAGGTGGCATGTAACAATTTTAGTTCCTTCAAGGCTCTTGCCTGTTAACTCAGCAACCCTTTCGGAAACATATTGATGTGATGTTCCGTGGAAGCCGTATCTTCTTATTTTCAATTCTTCATAAAGCTCATACGGCAGCGGATATATGAAGGATACAGGCGGCATTGTCTGATGAAATGCTGTGTCAAATACTGCTGCCATAGGCGCATCCGGCAATAATTCCTTGCATGCTTCAATTCCTATTATATTTGGAGGATTATGAAGAGGCGCCAGCCCTATACACTCTTTCATGGTATCAATTACTTCATCGTCTATTAATACCGAATAAGCAAATTTTTCTGCACCGTGTACAACCCTGTGTCCTACAGCATCAATTTCATCCGGTGAACTGACCGCGCCGTATTTTTCATCAAGCAATGCTTTCAGCATAAGATTGACTGCCTCTTTGTGATTTTTTAAATCTTCTTCAATAACCAATTTGTCTAATCCCGGTTTTTCATGTTTTAATAAAGAGCCCTTAATTCCAATTCTTTCAACTAAGCCTTTAGCAAGAACCTTCTCACCGTCCATATTTATTAATTGGTATTTAAGTGATGAAGAGCCGCAGTTTATTACTAATACATTCATTTTTTTCCTCCATAATGTTTTTTTATATATAAAATCCTTAGATTTTAAGTACAGCTTCTTATTATGTTTTCTAGTTTTTTATTATTCAAAACAAATATATCACAGTTAGATATTTCATAATTCCACAAAGTATTATCATCAGCTATTTTAAAATACAAAAGAATCGCTTGAATTACACCGTAATGAGTAGATATTATTGAATTGTCAGGCACATCATCCATAAAATATGCAACTCTTTTAATTATATCCTGATATCCCTCCCCTTTGGGAAATTTATATTTATGTTTAAATTCAAGCCAGCTTTCTATTTCTTCAGCATACATTTCTACAATTTCTTCCCATGTGAGGTTTTCAAAAATGCCGAAATTTACTTCTGTCAAGCTGTTTTCAATAATTATGTCATTTTTATCAAAGCCGGTTTCATCAGCGATTATTTCAGCTGTATATTTTGCTCTTTTTAAAGGACTTGAAAAAATTTTATTTATTTTTTTGCCCTTCAATTTTTTACCTGCTTTTGCTGCCTGCAAAAGACCGGTTTCAGTCAGTTCAACATCCGTTATTCCGCTGAATCTTCTTGAAATATTTGCTTGTGATTCTCCGTGGCGAACTAAGTATATCATAAGGGCCTCATTAAAAAAAGTACTGTAATCATAAAAATTATCTGGCTGATTTCCGCTATAAAACCGCATGTATCCCCTGTCATTCCCCCTATTTTATCATCTATCAAGGTGGATATAAAATATGAAAGGCTGACTGCAGCAAAGGATGCTGTGAATATTATTGTCCTTTGCCAAGACAGCATTGAAAAAACAAATAATATAAATAAATTAATCAATAAAACCCTTGTATTAATATTTTCTATAAATACAGTTCCCATACCCTTTGTTTCCTTTGCATATTTTTTATTCCAGCAGCCGGCAACAACACCTGCCCTTCCTGCAAGAGGCATCATAAATACAGCTTCAATGCTTAGATAAGAAAACATAACAAATTGAGAAAGTATAACTAAAATCAGTGTTATAACCCCGAAGGTCCCTATACAGGAATCACTCATTATTTCAAAAACCTTTTCTCCTGTCCTTCCCGACAACAAACCGTCTGAAGTATCGGCAGCACCGTCCAAATGAATGCCGCCGGTAATAAGGATATAGATTATGGTAATAACCAGCCCCCTTATAAAGGGTATTTGATTGTTAAAAATTAAATATGCAAATGCTAAAAGAAAACCTATCACGGCTCCCACAAGGGTGTAAAGATTCAATGACCTTATGAAATTTTCTTCATTATATTCAATTTTTCTTCCGACAGGAATTCGAGTAAAAAATGAAATGAGGGTCAGAAATCCTGAGGCCATTTTATCATTTCCCCCTTGTGTTTAAGTTTGATTGGTATTCCAGAAAAAATAAAATACATACTATCAGATTTAAGGCCAATCTTATTGTTTATACGACCGCTTATATCCCTGAAATAATTTCCCATGTAGTAAGGAGGTACAAGACCCATACCTGTTTCATTAGATACTATAATAAGTTTTTTATTGTTATCATTGCATACATTAATTAATGAAAAAACTTCTTTGGTGATTTTTTCTTCCAGTATATTTACATCTTCAACGGTGGAACTATCAAAATCCAGGCCGCTGTCCACCATGAAATTAGCAATCATTGTTGTTATGCAGTCAAATAATATTACTTCAGATTGAACAAATTCAGGAGTATCAATCAGTTTTAAAAAATCCCCGTACATTTCCAATGTGTGCCAAGAGGCCGGTCTCTGATCTTTGTGCTTTTTAACCCTGTCAGCCATTGCCTGATCTGTTACAACTGCAGCTGCTATATACAATACTTTTTCCGAATATTTTTTTGCCTTTGCTTCCGCAAATGTGCTTTTTCCACTTCTTGCACCGCCAATAACAAATAATACACTCATCATATCACCATTTAATATTTTTTCATCAACAATGAATAGTATATCATCTATTTAACAAAAAATAAACAATGAATTTTAAAATTTGATGACAAGGGGACGGGGGTACTGTCATAAAACTCCCGGTCAGTTGGACGCTTTGCGTTATCAAGAACGAAAAGAACTGTCGACAAAAAGAACTGTCTCTGAAATTTGTTGACAATAGATCTATTTATAATTAAGATATAAGTATAAAATTCACAGATGTGGCAAGATGACAGCACCCCCGTCCCCTTGTCACAGAAGGGATATAATCATGAGAATAACCGGTGTTGTTGCGGAATATAATCCATTTCATGCAGGACATGAATATCAGCTTAAGATGGCAAAAAAGCTGTCAGGCTGTGATTGTATTGCCGTTGTTATGAGCGGTAATTTCGTACAGCGGGGAGAGCCTGCAATAATAGATAAGTTCAAACGTGCTGAAGCTGCAATATATGGAGGTGCAGATATTGTCATTGAGCTTCCCATGCCTTTTTCCTGCCAAAATGCGGAAATGTTTGCTCTTGCCGCAATAAAAGAATTAAGCAAGCTTTTTATTGATTCCATAAGCTTTGGCTGTGAAAACGATGATGTAAAGCTTTTGGAAAAAATTGCTTCCGTACAATTAACAAGTGAATTTAATAATTGTATTAAAAAAGAAATGAAAAAAGGATTGTCATATCCCAATGCCATGTCTTGTGCTCTAAAGGCAGTGCTTGATGATGAAGCTGAAGCCGTGTATTCGCCTAATAATGTCTTGGCTGTTGAATATATAAAAAGCTCTATAAAGCTTAATCTTGACCTCCGTTACTATCCTGTAAAGCGTATGGGTATGGCTCATAATGACACTGAAGTTAAAGGGACTTTCCACAGTGCCACAGCCATAAGAAATTCATTACTGGATGGCTCATTTAATAATCTAAAAATAACTTACAAGAGTATGCAGTTAATAAAAGAGTTTTATATGGAACATGAAAGATTTAACACTTTAAACAATTATATTGATTATATATATTATAAAATACTTGCATGTGATGATTTGGACGGGATTTATGAAATAAAGGAAGGATTAAACAATAAAATCATGTCACAGTCTTACAAACACGAAAGTGTTGATGAGCTTATTATGTCTCTTAAATCCAAGCGTTATACATATTCAAAGCTTAGGAGATGTCTTCTTAATATTTTGCTTGATATAAGAAAGGTAGACATAATTAACATTATGTCAACCAATTATGATTATGTTAAAGTGCTTGCTTTTAATAATACAGGCAGAGACGTATTAAAATATGCAAAAAACAATGGAACAAAAGTAATAAACAGATATTCTGACTATAAAAGGTATAACATAACTCCTGAAAAGCTTAAGGTGTTTAATATTACCAACAAGTCATCAAACCTATATTATCTTCCTTTAAAAAACAGAAAAATGAACAGTGAATATAGAGAAAATGCAGTCTATATAAATGATTAGCAGCCGGTTTTATTTTTTTGATTTCAATCTTTTTAATCTGAAAAAGTCTTCTCTTTCCTTTTCTTCAAGTACTTCCTGAATGTATTTTACCTGTTCCTTATATTTAGGTATCTGGACATATTGAAGAGCATTTGTTCTTTTTTGTGTTTTTTCTATTTCTTTAGCTAATTTAAACGCGGAATTTTCAACCTCTGCCAACTCGTATATTTTACTTTTCACTTCTTTAAACATTTGCCTTGCTTCATCAAGATATGCATTGCTGTTGTAAAAGCCATAGGCAGGTACTAAATTGTTTTCCTTGTATTTAACGGTTGGAATATCAACTCCCATTACACTTTTAAGTAAAATATCGTAATGTTCATCATCCGGCACTCCCTGGCTTATATCTTCCACATTTTTAACTCCCAATGTCAAGTTTGCCTTCTTTAGTTTTTCATATGCTTCCGCTAATATTTTATAAATATCATTATGCATACTTTTAGCCTTTTCTACAATTATCATCATTTCCTTAATGAGGATATTCCTTTTCTTGTCTAAAAGTTCATATCCTTTTTTTGAAAGCTCCAAAGATGATTTTGCCTTTATAAGGTTTGATTTAGTTGGTGCGACCATCACTGCCATATCTATCTCTCCCTGTTATGAACATAATACTTTTCTATCATCTCCGGTTTTACACGATCTAATTCAGATTCAGGGAGAATGGATAATATATTCCACCCTATATCCAATGTTTCACTTATACTTCTATTTTCATTGCTTTCCTGAGCAATGAATTTTGATTCTAATTCACGGCCATATTGAAGATATAATTTGTCAGCTTCTCCTAAGTCGTCTTCACCTATTATTTGTGAAAGACTTCTTATATCTTGAACCTTTGAATAGGAAGCATAAATCTGACTCTGCAAATCTGCATGGTCTTCCCTTGTGTAATCGCTGCCTATTCCATCCTTCATCAGCCGTGATAAGGAAGGAAGTATGTCAATAGGAGGATATATTCCCTTTTGGTTAAGCTCTCTGTTAAGAACTATTTGTCCTTCAGTTATAAATCCTGTCAAGTCAGGTATTGGATGAGTAATATCATCGTTGGGCATTGAGAGTATTGGAATAAGTGTTATTGAACCTTCACTGCTCTTTAACATTCCTGCTCTTTCATATATAGTAGAAAGGTCTGAATAAAGATATCCGGGATATCCTTTACGCGACGGTACTTCTTCCTTTGCAGAAGATATTTCACGGAGTGCTTCTGCGTAGCTGGTCATATCAGTAAGAATTACAAGAACGTGCATGTTGTTTTTAAATGCAAGAAATTCTGCAGCAGTCAAAGCGCATCGTGGTGTTGATATTCTTTCAATAATAGGCTCATCTGCTGTGTTGATGTACATTACAACATGGTCTGATACACCTGCTGATTCAAAGCTTTTTCTGAAATAATCCGCATCATCGTGTCTTACGCCCATTGCTCCAAACACAACAGCAAAATTATCCATTGAAGCCCCCTTTATTTTAGCCTGCTTAACAATTTGTACTGCCAATTCATTGTGATACATACCGCTTCCTGAAAATATAGGCAGTTTTTGTCCCCTTATTAATGTCATCAAAGCATCAATTGAAGATATGCCGGTTTGTATAAAATTCTTTGGATACCTTCTTGCAACAGGATTTATCGGTCTTCCGTTAATATTTTGTTTATCGGCGGATAAAACCTGGTAAGCATTGTCAATCGGCTCACCTACTCCGTTAAATGTTCTTCCTAACATTTCCTTTGATAATGGAATACTTAAAGGCTCTCCCATAAACTTAACTGAAGAGTTGTCGGTTGAAATACCTGCAGTTCCTTCAAAAACCTGTGCAATTACTTTATCCCCTTCAATTTTTATAATCTTCCCGGTTCTTGATTCATTTTCATTTATTTTTATTTTAACCGTTTCTCCATAGGAAGCATCTTTAATTCCGGCAAGAACTATTAAGGGTCCTTCGATTTTTTGTATTTTTAAATATTCTTTATTCATTTTACACACTCTATTCATATTTCATTCTCAAGCTTAAGTAAGTGTCGGTAATTCTATCCATTAACTTATGCAAAGCTTCAGGTTTGTCGTTTGGGATTTCATATTTTATTTTTAAAATATCCTGTATAACAGATTCTTTTCTGATTACGGATATAGGTATGCCGATTTTTACACATTTCAATGCTTCTTCATAAAAAGTGTCTATTGTTTTAAGCATTAGATATTGTTTATTTAAAACCACATAAGTATCTTCGGGGTGCATGGCATTTTGCTGTAAGAATCCCTTCTTTATAATTCTTGCTGTTTCTAAAACCAATGCCTGGTCGTTGGGGAGTACATCTTCTCCCACAAGCTGCACTATCTCATTCAATTTTTCCTCTTCCTGTAAAAGTACTATCATCTTATTTCTTAAAGCCATCATATCTTGTGCTACATTTTCTTCATACCATTCCTTCAGCATATTTACATAACCGCTGTAGCTTGTTAAATAATTTATTGCAGGATAATGTCTTGCGTAGGCAAGTTTTTTATCAAGGGCAAGAAATGCTGAAACAAAACGCTTGGTATTTTCTGTAACAGGTTCAGAAAAATCACCTCCTGCAGGCGATACTGCTCCTATTATTGTTACGGATGCTTCTTTATTGCTCAGTGTATTAACGCATCCGGCTCTCTCATAAAACTGTGCAAGTCTTGATGGAAGGTATGCCGGGTATCCTTCTTCCGCAGGCATCTGTTCGAGACGACCTGAAATTTCACGCAAAGCTTCCGCCCACCTCGATGTGGAATCTGCCATTATCGCAACATCATATCCCATATCCCTGAAATATTCTGCCATTGTAATTCCTGTATAAATACTTGCTTCGCGTGCGGCAACCGGCATGTTTGAGGTATTGGCGATTAATATTGTTCTCTCCATCAAAGGCCTGTTGCTGCGGGGGTCTATAAGCTTTGGGAATTCCTCCAAAACATCTGTCATTTCATTTCCGCGCTCTCCGCATCCTATATAAACAATAATGTCCGCATCGCACCACTTTGCCAATTGATGCTGTGTAACAGTTTTTCCGGTACCGAATCCTCCGGGAAGAGCTACCGTACCACCCTTGGCAATGGGATAAAAGCTGTCAATTACTCTCTGACCGGTTATAAGTGGTTTATATATGGGAAGTCTGTTTTTAATGGGCCTTGGTTTTCTCACAGGCCATTTAGTGCATAAAGATAGTCTTGCTGTTTCATTTTCTTTTTCAAGAAGTACTATTGTATCATTTAAAGTATACTTTCCGCTCTTTTTTGCTTCCCTTACAACACCGCCCGTATTGTACGGCACTATTAATTTATGCAGTATCCTCTCGGTTTCCTGTATCGTTGCATAAACATCACCTTCATTAAGCAAGTCGCCTGCTTTTACAAGTATATTTACATTCCACAGCTTATCTTCACTAAGAGTAATAAGCCCTATTCCTTCAGGTATAAAATCCATTGACAAATCTTGAATTACTGTAAGAGGTCTTTGAATACCGTCAAATATATTTCCAATCATTCCGGGTCCCAAAGTTACTGACAGCGGACTGCCTGTTGATAATATTTTCTCTCCTGCCTTTAACCCTTCTGTTTCTTCATAAACCTGTATTGTGGCTTTATCTTCATTTAGTGAAACAACGTCACCGATAAGCTTTCTGTCGCCTACCATTACCATTTCATTCACTTTAAAGGAAGCCATATTAATTCCTTGTACCACAGGTCCGTTTATTGAGCTTACAATTCCTGTATTATTATTCACCTATGCCACCTGCCCCTAAAGCATCAAATATTGTCTGCATTATATATGTTTTGTTATCTTCCAATACAGAATCAATAGAAAAGTCCATTTTTGTATTTTTATTTTTATCAATAACAATAAGACCTCCTATAATGTTACAGGAATTCTTAAATTCAATATTTATATTGTTTTTCTTAAGCTCTTCCTTTATTAATCCTGAATACCTTTTATTGTCTGCCTCAGTCAAATAAATCACACAATCGCAGTCTTCGTCTGTTGTATTTATATTCTTTATCAAACCAAGCAAATATTTTTTATATTCTTCAGTATTAACAAATTCAGCAAGTCTGCTTTTTAATTTTTCCATAAAAATATAATAACACTTTTCTTTCCGGAGCAGGATTTCCCTTTTAATGCTTACAGCTTGTTTGCTTAAGCTTTCAGTTCGTCTCATTTCTGCTTTTTTCTTTGCTCTTTCTTCAATGGATTGTGCTGCTGCATCTATTTCAGCTATGCTGCTATCGAACCTTAAGCTGTATTGTTTCTCTAATTCTTTTAACTCATCTTTAAAGTCTTTTTCCATTGAATGATTTATAAGCTTAGAAAATAATAATAATTTTTGTTCTATTGTAACCATAACTACCTCATATTTGAATGCCTACGGATTCTTTTATATGATCCGCAACGGCACTTGATTCCCTGATGGAACCCTTTCTGTCCGGTATTTCTATAATTAAAGGGATACGAGTTTTTAATTTTAACTCCATCACCTCATCATGAATCATATCTGCAACCTTTTCATTAAGAATTACTATTCCAATGTCCTTGTTCTTCACTGAACCCTTTAAATAATTCAATGCTTCATTTCTATCTCTTACCAGGACACCGTTTATCCCGGCAAGTCTTAAGCCTAGCCAAGTGTCTCTGGAATTGCTTATTAAAAAAGATTTCATTATTTTTCTCTTCCCTTATTAAACAAATAAAATTAAAATAGAAATAATCAAGCCATAAATTGCAATACCTTCTGCCATACCAACAAATATTAAAGTTTTTCCAAGAAGTGATGAATCTTCTGATATTGCACCTATTGCTGATGAACCGACCGAGCCTACTGCTAAACCTGTAGCAATAGTAGCTATCCCTGTTGATAGAGCTGCAGATAAATATTTAAGTCCTTCTCCGATTCCTCCTGCTCCTGAGGCCGCTTCTTGTGCAGCTGCTTCAGCCTGAGTTTCAGCAAATACATTGCCTCCGAATACTGCTGTAATTACAGCCCCTGCCATAATTAACCCAAAAGCTGATACTGTTGTTAAAATGGCCTTTTTGATATTTCCTGTTTTTCCTTTTTTTATTGCTTTTTTCCCATAAAAAATTGTTCCAATAGATACTGCTGATGCAGCAATTAAAAATATAATTAGCATAATTTTTTCCTTCACTTTTCATTTATTATTGTTTATTGTTTATTTAATATAAGAGGTTTATATTCGATGCCGTCACCTTTAAAGTATTTGCTGAACATTTCATAATATTGTAGACGAAGTCCTTGAATGAACACAATAATCCCCTCTAATGACAGGATTAATATATTTCCTATTACTATAATCAATATTTTTAAAAATAAATTTTCAACCATTTGTGATATTACCAAAAACGCCATAAATAATCCTGCATGATTTAATGCAAAGGCTCCTACACGTACAAATGAAATAGAGTTGCTCATTGCACCGAGTATTGTTTCTACTGCTTCAAAAATACTTTCCGTAAAATATGAGCCGGGGCTTTCATGAAATAATGGTTTCTTGCCAAGAACCAAGTTAGTAAGAGGCTCTTTTACAATTATTATAATTAAACTCAAAATTAATATACTGAACGGTATATATAAGGGTATGTTTATAATTCTTGTAATTGCTGTAATGGTCACTATGAAACTTATAAAGAATAAATAACCGAATATTCCGTTCTTACCGAATATTCCTTCTTCAATATTTTGATTTTTTAAAGAATTAACAATACCATATACATATGAAACGGTAAGTGCAAAAATTCCGTAAACAATTCCAGCTATTAATATATTAGGAATATTATCCGGATTCAGGGGACCTCCTTCAATCAAGCTTGGAAGCCATGATAGCTCATGTTTTTCCAAACCAAAAAAACTGCCGTATACAAACCCGAAAACAATGGAGAATAAACCAAGTCTCATTACTATTTCAGCAAGTAAACCTATCTTTTTTCTAAATAGTAAACCAAATAAGAAATATATAAGACCTTGACCTATATCACCAAACATTATACCGAATGCCAAACAAAATGTTACAGCTAAAAACGGGGTAGGATCTAATTCATTATAAGACGGCATCCCGTACATTTTAACAATCCATTCAAATGGTCTTATCAGCCAGTTGTTTTTAAGCATGGTTGGAGGTATTACCTGACTTTTCAATTCTTCTGCTGATTTTTCGGATAATATTATTTTATCCGTAACCTTATAAATTGAATCTTTTACATTATTTAATTCACTATTTTCAACCCAAACATTCACTGCAAAAATGTTATCCCCATATTCGGCATCACGAGTCAAGGCAGAAATTTGTTCTTCCAGATTGAATATATTATAATACCTGTTTATATTATTTATTTTTGATTCTTTTTCCGCTTCCATGGATAATGATAATGTTTGAATTTCACTCTCCATGTTTTTTATTCTATCGTCAATTGTTAAAAGCATTTGAGCAGGTGTTCCCATGAATTCATCAGGAATTTTAAGTTCATTCCAATCCAATGACTTCAGCAAATTTTCCGTTTCCTGCCTGTAGTGTTTCGGAAAAATAATCATGTACAAATCTTCTGCTGCAGCAGGCATACTTCCAATTCTCATAACTATTGCACTCAGATTTTCGTAGTTCTTCTTTAAACGCCATTTATTCATCTTTGAAAGTGTACCAACTGCAAAATTAAAATAATTCAAATCAGAAATCTTATCCAATTCCAAACTTTTATCAAAAATACTGTCGAGCTTCTCTTTTAGTTTTTTTAATTCATTAATATTAGTATTGTATTTATTTATTTCTCTTATTTTATTTCCTGCAGAAGAATCCAATATTTTTAACTCAGATGTTATTTTTGCTATATCATAGTTTTCTTTCAATATGTTTTGGTCAATTTTAAGCTCAATTCCTAATCCGGCAGCTAAGTTTTTAACTATATTCAAGCAATTAGTACATCTGTTATCATTTGGATTTACTATGGTATTGTAAATTTCAGAACCCAAAATATCTGTTTCAAATTTATGAATAACATAGTAGTCTGTATACGCACTGCTGTTTTCAATATTCATGTTAAAGTGTACATTTTTATTTAGTATTAATTCTTTGATTATAGAATTCATTTCTTCGGTTGAGCCTACAATCTTCAAAAGAACCATCTTTTCTATAGACATTAAGTATTCTCCCTTCTTACTATTTGCTGTATGATAGATAATCCAATATCTGTTCTTTAGGTGCTTCGTATTTTATGCCTTCGGCTATCGTAATAATATCATCAGTTATTATGTCAATTAAATAAATATATGAAATAGCAATACCGATATTTTTGAATTTTTCTTTTTTAAGATAATCAAACAAATAATAATTCACGTTTCCTGTCTTACCTTTTTTCTTAGATACTTCAATCCCAATATAAGACTTGACTAATTTCCTGAATTCATCATAAGACTTGCTGTAGCATAATTTTTTTAACTGTTTATAGTTCATGGAGCTGCCGCCGACAAGGCTGTAAAACAACACTTCTTCAGGCGATAATTTATAATAGTTTAAAGCTCTGTTAATCCATTGAACATTTAATAAATCAATTTTTAAACCAATAATATCCTTGACTGCTTTCCTGTCTTCCTTATTTAAGTTTTCTGTTTTCTCCATTAATCTCTTGTAGAATTCCACATAAAGCTTCATTTCAATATGAAATTCACGCTTAACAGCATCCTCCTCAGTCAAGTTTTTCAACCCTGTGTAATATGGAGTACCTTTTAAATTTTCAGTAAACTGGCGAACATTTTTCGAAGTCAAAAATTTATCAAAATTCAATGTAGCATATTTATTAGAATGTACAAATCTATTTTCTATTCCCTCCAAGCTTTCCTGTTTGGCTATCTTTCTTAAAATTAAGCTGATATCCTTTATTTCGCTTTCAATTAGTAATTCTTCAATAAATTCTTTGTAATTCCCCGAAAAATAATGAAGCAAATCTTCGATTTCCATAGTTATAAACCGGCCTAAAATTGCTTCAAAACTGTCCCTGTTTATGTAATCACTTTTAGCTGCTAAGAATATTCTTTCAAATTCCTTATTATTAAGTAAAAGCGACCTAAGCTGTTCCACTGTAGAGCATTCCAAAATATTATCCAAATTAAGACTTTTAGAAATATAAGCTTTTTTTGCTGTAATTTTTGTTTGAACAGCATAAAATGCCATGTTGGAGTTCATTACAGCTCCTCCAATGAAAATAATCTGTTGAATACTTCCTGAATCAATCTATGCTCTGTTTTTTTATAGACTTCTTCTATCTGCACAGAAATTTTATTTACTTTTTCCTTTTCAACTCTTTCGGTTTCCTCAACAAATGCCTCTATTTCTTCAGAAATAGTCTGTACTTTTATGTTTGTTTTTCGCAAGTTTTCGCTTTTGTAATTTAAAAACTTTTCTTCGTATTCCTGCTTTTTCTTAAGCAATAATTCTTCGTTTTTATTTTTGTTTTCATAAGCTTGTAAGTCTATCTTTATAATTTGATTAAGAATCTGGTTCAAATATATCACTCCCTAAATGTCATGAACCGGTATATTTTATCACTGATTATTGTTACCATCAAATCAACAATTATAAATTAAATAAGTATTTTACTTATATTAAATTATAATTTCATAAAAAAGAGTCTCATCCTCCTTCATACTTCTTTTTTTGCAGTCTCGCTTATTGTATTGTTTATTTTCAAAAATAAAAAAATATTTTTTAACCTTGTTAATAACATGGAGTATCTTTAATAAAATCAATAAACTACAAATATTATATTCAGAAAAGCATATAAAAAATTATGGACAATAAAATAAACAGGGGGTGTTTTTATGTTCAAAAGAAATTTTATTCCTGTTTCCATAATGTTTATTATTTGCTTATTTGTTATGAAACCGGGCATAGTATCGGAAGGCGTTTTTAACGGTTTAAAAATATGGGTCAACAACATGATTCCATATTTGCTGCCTATGTCCATTTTATCAAACATATTGCTGCAATATAATTTTTTGTACAGATTATCAGATAAATTATCTTTTTTATCAAATAAAATTTTTAAAAGTAAATATGCATTCATCCCCTACTTTATCAGCTTCGTGGTGGGCTACCCTTCCGGAGCAATGACAGTGAATACCATGGCTTCCTACAATAGAATAGATGCTGCAGAAGCAAATGCTTTGCTTGTTTTTACAAATAACTGCAGTTTTCAATTTATGGCAGGAGCAGTATCATTTTCAATGCTTGGTGATTTAAGTTTGGCCAAATATATTGCTCTCCCTCATTTGCTGAGTGCATTACTTATAGGTATGCTCATTAAAAAAGGCAGGTCATCGACAGCCTTTATGAAAGATAAAAAACAAAAATATATATCCTTTTATGATGCTTTTAATTCTTCAATTTATAAATCAATTGCTTCCATATTGTCCATTGGAGGTGTAATAGTTATATTTTCGGTATTTTCCAACTTTTTCGACAACCTCCTTATTTCAATTTCAAAATATCTTTCATTAAGCAACCGGCTAAGCGATATAATACATTCCGTTTCTGTAGGCATCCTGGAAATTTCGAACGGCTGCAGTCTTGCTGCCTCCTCCGTCCTCCCTTTGGATGTAAAGCTTATAATAATCAATTTTCTTATCAGCTTCTCGGGAATATCTGTAATTTTTCAAACTGTTGCAGTTGCAAATGATTTTGATTTTAATATCAGCTCTTATGTTTTTTTTAAAGCTGTACAAGGTATATTATCGGTTATAATATGTATAGGAATGTTAATGCTAAATCGTTTTATGTCATAATATATTTATTGAAAAATACAGCTTTACTGTGTATAATAGATTTACTTAAGAAAAAGGTGATATTATGATAAATGTTACATTAATCGGCACAGGAGGCATGGTCCCCCTGCCAAACAGATATTTAGCCTCATGTCATATTGAATGCAAGGGAAAATCTGTCCTTATAGACTGCGGCGAAGGAACACAGATTTCACTCCACAAGGGAAAAATAAGTTTAAATAAAATTGACTCAATATTAATAACTCACTGCCATGCAGACCATGTGACAGGACTGCCGGGGCTCCTTTTAACCATGGGTAATCATAGCAGAACTGAACCTTTATATATAATTGCACCCAGGGGAAGCACTAAAATACTTAATTCTCTTATGGTAGTTTGCGGCTTTCTTCCCTTCGAAGTGAGAATTGCGGAGCTTCATGACACTAAGCCTCAGGAATTCAGCAGGATAGGCTTAAATATTACATCTATTCCATTAAAGCACCATATTAACTGTTTAGGCTACAGCCTTGAGCTTCGTTTAAAAGCACGTTTTCAACCTGAAAAGGCGAAAAAGCTCAATATTCCGGTTAATCTCTGGAGACAGCTCCACGAGGGTCAGAATCTTGTTGTTGAAGGCAGGACAATTACAGCAAATATGGTTCTGGGAAGTCCAAGAAAACCTATAAAGGTTTCCTATGTAACAGATACAAGGCCGGTTAAACTCATAGATGAAATAGTGAAGGATTCTGATTTGTTTATTTGCGAAGGTATGTATGGAAATGATGAAATGCTTGAAGGTGCTGTGGCGAAAATGCACATGATTTTTTCTGAAGCCGCTTATATAGCATTGAATGCAAAAGTTAAAGAATTATGGCTTACTCACTTTAGTCCTTCCATGCCTAACCCTGAAGAATATAGTAAATTTGCCTCAAAAATATTTCCTGATACTCTTATCGGAAGCGATTTAATGAGCAAGACTTTAAAATCTCCTTGACCTTCAATGCAGATGGACACAAGAGCCAAAGCAATGTAAGAAATTTACATAATTAAAGGAGCGGAATTCCGCTCCTTTTGTATTGTTTTAAAAAATTGCTCTAGAAAATACCTAATCCGAAGAAGTCGTCAAGCTGTCCCAGCAGTACGAAAAACATAGCAACAGGAACTATGTATTTAAAGCAGATATCCCAGAACTGGTATCCCTTCATCTTGTAGCCGGGAGTTGCCTCCACTTCTTCCTTAATGAGAACAGTCTTCAGCTTCCAGCCGATTATCAGTGACATCAACATAGCACCAAGGGGCATGAATACACCTTCAGAAATCATGTCATAGAAGTCAAGCCAGCAGTCAAATGCAACCCTTACTTCACTCATGCCGAATACAGTTGCAGGGATATCAATCATTGCCCCTCCTGCTACGCCTGAGCCAAGCCCATCCATTGCAACGGGGAATCCCAGTAAGAATATTATAGCTCCCATAATAAGTGTGGTTTTTTTACGGTCCGGCTCTAAGCCTTTCTCAACTTTCTTGTCTATAAAGTATGCGGTACAAACCTCCAAGAGCGAAATAGAGGATGTAACTGCAGCAATAAATACTAGGAAATAGAAGAAGGCACCGAAGAAATTACCCATGAATCCACCCATACCTACGCTGAAAACTCTGTGAAGTGTTACAAACAAAAGCCCCGGGCCTGCTCCGAAAGAAACACCTTCAACTCCCTGATACATGAATGCACCTACTGCAGGAAGCACTGCCAATGCTGCTAAAAGCGCAAATGATGTATCTGCTATAGGAATAATCATTGCATTTTTCTCCAGGTTTTCATTTTTACTTAGATAAGACCCGTAAGTTATCATACAGCCCATACCAAGAGACAGGGAGAAGAACATCTGTCCGGCTGCAGTTTTTAATACCCTCATAAGACCTATTTCCTTCAAGGCTGCAAAGTCCGGTTTAAACATAAATTCAAGACCTACAAAAGCACCTTCCAGCGTAACGCTTCTGATAACTACAATTAACATCATTACAAACAATGCAGGCATAGCTACTGCTGAAAACTTTTCAATACCGCCTGAAATACCGCCCATTACTATAAGGACCGTTGCACCCATAAAAAGTGCATGAAACAATATACTCATGGGGGCGCTGGTGATGAAGCTGCCGAAGAATGCACCGCTGTCCATTCCACCAAAGCCTGAACCTGCACTAAAGAGTTCCAATAAGAATCCAAAACAATACCTAATGGTAAATCCCCCTAATACACTGTAAAACGCTAAGATAAGAAAACCTGAAAGCCAGCCCAGCCAGCCTATCCATTGGTACTTCTCGCTGATTTTTCTATAGGTTCCTATAACTCCCATACCGTACCTACGGCCTAAGGTAAGCTCTCCCAGCATAGTGGCAAAGCCGACAAATGACACCAGTAACAAATATATAATTAGAAATATGAAACCGCCGTTTGCACCCATCTTATATGGGAATCCCCAAATATTACCCAAGCCTATAGCAGACCCTATAGCTGCCATCAAGAAACCGAAATTAGTACCCCATTGACCTCTTTTATCCTGTTCCATTTTACACCTTCCCTTCTTTTTTTAAGAAATAATAAATATTATGAAATAATAAAATCATGGCGAAAAACTTTTAAATCAATATTTGCTTTTAGCTTTTGTTTATTCACCTCCCCTTAGAAACTAAATACATCTACATCAGTTATGGGTTCTTTAACTTTTAAAGCTTTTCCTTCATCCCCCTTTCCTATATAAGGCAATATTGTATTTCGTTCTTTCTTTTCTTTCTGAAAACGTTGTTAGACAAAATTATACTCTTTAAAATTCATTTTGTAAAGCAAAATTTATTACGCCATAATTATCAACATAATGTAAACTTTATACTATGTTATGGCTGTAAAATGTAGTTTATGCTTTAACATATTTAATAAGTAAATTCACTTAAAAGCTGTTGCTAAAATAAAAGAAGGTTTAATCAAATTTCTATTTTTTTACATAAAAAAAGAGCGGATATCCGCCCTTTTATACTTAACATATCTTTAGAAAATTCCTAATCCAAAGAAGTCATCAAGTTGTCCCATCAGTACGAAAAACATAGCAACAGGAACAATGAATTTATAGCAGATATCCCAGAACTGGTAGCCTCTCATCTGATAGCCGGGAGTAGCTTCCACTTCATCTTTGATAAGTGTTGTTTTCAGTGACCATCCTATTATTAATGACATCAACATGGCGCCAAGAGGCATGAATACGCCTTCAGAAATCATGTCATAGAAATCAAGCCAGGAGCCAAATGCAACACGAATATTTTCCATACCAAGCATTACACCCGGAGGATCTATAGCTGCACCGCCTGCTACACCTGAACCAAGACCATCAAGGCATACAAGAATACCCATTGCAAAAATTGCAAATCCGGTTAAAATAGTGATTTTCTTACGATTTGGATCTAGACCCATCCCGACTCGTTTGTCAATAAAGTATGCTGTACATACTTCCAAAAGAGAAATAGCCGAGGTTATGGCTGCAATAAACACTAAGAAATAGAATAAGACACCGAAGAGGTTACCGATAAATCCTCCCATACCAACGCTGAAAACCTGATGCAGGGTTATAAACAAAAGTCCGGGTCCGGCTGTAAAGGAAATTCCTTCAACTCCTTGATACATGAATGCACCAACTGCCGGCATTACCGCCAAGCCTGCACATAAAGCAAAAATAGTATCTGCTATAGGAATAATCAAGGCATTTTTCTCCAGGTTTTCATCTTTGCTCAGATAGGATCCATAAGTAATCATGCAGCCCATACCGAGAGAAAGTGAGAAGAACATCTGACCGGCTGCAGTTTTAAGCACTTTCATAAAGCCTACTTCCGAAAAAGCAGCAAAGTTAGGTTTAAACATAAATTCAAGACCTACAAAAGCACCTTCCAATGTCACACTTCTAACTATTACAATAAGAAGCATTACAAACAGTGCCGGCATAGCTACCTTTGTAAATTTTTCGATACCGCCTGATATTCCACCCATTACTATTGCGATTGTTAGTCCCATAAATATACCATGATACAAAAGATTAGCTCCTCCATTTACAATGAAGGATCCAAAAAATTCGCCGCCGCCCATACCTCCAAAGCCTGCACCGGCACTAAATATTTCCAATAAGAATCCAAATGTATAACGCAGGCAATAACCGCCAAGCACGCTGTAAAAGCCTAAAATGAAGAAGCCTGAAAGAAATCCCAGCCAGCCTATCCAGGTGTACTTATTGCTGATTTTCTTATAAGTTCCTACAACTCCCATACCATATTTACGGCCTAATGCAAGCTCTCCCAACATAGT
The DNA here is from genome assembly GCA_964489345.1 of uncultured Clostridia bacterium. Classification (GTDB taxonomy): domain Bacteria; phylum Bacillota; class Clostridia; order Tissierellales; family Sedimentibacteraceae; genus Sedimentibacter. The sequence continues at coordinate 26,433 of CAZAYQ010000003.1, forward strand.
GGCAAATCCAACAAAGGCTACCAATAACAAGTAGAGTATCAGGAATGCAAATCCACCGTTTGCACCCATCTTGTAGGGGAATCCCCATATATTGCCTAAACCGACCGCTGAACCTATAGCTGCCATTAAAAAACCAAAATTACTGCCCCATTGGCCTCTTTTATTATCTTGTTCCATTCTGCACCTTCCCTTCTTTTTTACATAAATGTTATGAAATAATTAATAATGACGTAAAATAAAATTAAAATTTAAATAAGCTTGTTTCCTTGCACCACCTCCAAATTACTGTAAGAATCTTTTTAAAGCTCCACCCCCTTAATCTGTTATCGTTTTCATTTAGATATTTGAAAACATTTGTGTATGCTATTATATACTCTAAACTTCCCTTTGTAAAGTAATATTTAATTTTATGGTAGCTTATGCATATTTTACCCTATATTTATAAGCTATATATTAATTATTATTCAATAATACCTTAATAAACGTTATTTTGCTATACTTGATTAATCCCATTACTAAATTTAAATGGATTTATTTCTTGACTTATTAATGGAATATTTTACTTTCCCCTTATTAAGTAAAGCATAAGATGTCCTATACAAAACTTATTACAATTATGTAAGATAATACATAAAAATATGCTCCTCCTTACAGTATCAGTTTATATTATATCAACTGCCTGCCATAAGGATGAGCATATCAGGGTGTTTCTTTTTTACTATTTTTCATTTATAGAAAGTATGAGATTAAGAACGATTCCGACTAGGGCTGCTGTTGCAATAGCCGGTACTTCTATACCGAACATAGGAATCATGCCGCCTTCAAATCCAAAACTTCCTCCAAGCCCTACAATCAATATTACTGCTATCACTGCCAAATTTTTAGAGCTGAACATATCAACTTTTCTGTCTATCATAATAGTTATGCCCTGTGCTCCTATCACCCCGAACAAATATATTGACAATCCTCCTATTACTGCCGTGGGAATGGAATATACTATGTTGATTAAGGGTGTGAAGCAGGAAATAACCATTGTAAAAATAGCTGCCAGCATGAGAACATGTATGGAGAAGTTTTTAGATATTGCCATTGCACTGATATTCTCACCATAGTTTGTTCCTGCGGGACCGCCGATAAAACCTGAAATAATATCCCCCATCCCATCTCCTATAAGATTTAATCCCAATTTATTTTCAATATCATATTTTTTATTAACCCCTTTTTTCTTAGCCAGGTCATTAACATATATATCCAATTGATACACATGTGCTGTGGATTCGGGAATTGTTGCTATGGCAATGGGCATAATTGCAGCTACAGCTGCAAGAGTTGGTTTTGGGAATGTGAAGATCGGCAGATTTAATATGCCTGTAGTTTGAATAGTGTCAAAGGATACGAAGGGAATACCGGTCATTCCTCCTATCAGCAGGGCAGCAGCATATCCTGTGAGTAAGCCGAATAAAATCGGCAGCTGGCTTAGTTTTCCCTTTAAATATACCGAATATAAAATTGTTGAAAATAATGTAATAATTGCAATAGTCCAAGCCCAGGAGGAGGCATTAGGAATGCTTTTTGCCGCTTCAGGAAAAGATGCTGCATTAGTCATTGCATTAGCCGCCAAAGACAAGCCGATAATTATTGCTATGCTTCCTGTTACGGTTGCAGGAAGAACCTTGTCGATTTTATCCTTGCCGGATTTATTAACTATATATCCTGCTAATATTGAAACAAATCCTGACATTACAATGCCGAATTGGGCAACAGAAATTCTGTCGTTCAGTGAGTAAGAAGCAAATGCTTCGGAGCTCATGATTGATGCAATTGCTGCTATATAGGAAAAGCTTGATCCGTAGTAGAGTGGAATTTTTCTTCCGGTGATAAGGATAAATCCCAATGTTGCCAAACCGCTGGCAAAAATTGTTGTAGAAACATGGAAACCTGTGATGAGAGCAACCAAAACCGTTGCAGGAAACATTACTACTATTTGCTGGAGTGCGAAGAAAATAAGACCAAGAAGCGGTGGACGCTCGTCCGGCAAATAACCGAATACTTCATTTTTTGTTGACATAAATACCTCCATGTAATTAATAAAAAATCCCCGACCGGATGGTCAAGAATTATTAAACACTATAATACATGAATAAATCTTGACGGCATCACGGTACCGTGTTAAAGATTATTTTTACTAATTATAGCATTTGTAATTTACCCCGTCAACAAAAAATTACATTGAGTTCTTGTTGAGTTCTTGTTGATTTATCTCTGTTTATTATATATAATTATGTTAATTTACGGGAGGGGACTTATGGGCCAATTATTTGCTGTTCTAATTGTTTTTTTATTAATACCTTTGTTAGGAAGGTTTAAAATTAATTTATCTTATATTCTTTTGATAGCATGCGGAGTTTTAGCTCTTTTGTCCGGAATTGGACTACAGGCTGCATGGCAGTCTCTAACAAAAACCTTTACTGATTTTTCATCATTAAACACAATACTTTCAATTATGATGGTGAGTATTTTAGGGGGTTTAATGAAGCATTACAAGATACTTGACAAAATAGTCAGCTCAATTTATAAAATAATTCAAAATAAAAAAATCATATTAATGGTTCTTCCTGCTTTGGTAGGTGTATTGATTATTCCCGGAGGTGCCCTCTTATCCGCCCCCTTTATAAATGAAATGGGGGAAGAAATGAATCTTCAAGCCCCCAGGAGGGCAGCAATCAATTTGGTCTTCAGACATATTGCTATGTTTATAATGCCTTATTCTACGGGGCTTTTGGTTATTTCTGCAGCACTCCCGGAAATTAATATATCAAAACTTATATTACTGAATATGTTTTATGTTGTTCCGCTGATTTTGTCAGGTTATTTTCTTTTTATAAGAAATATTGAATACAGTAATAAGGTAAAGACAAAATTCTCCGGTAAAAATTTGTTAAATCTTTTATTGTACACATCACCCATATATATTTGTGTAATTATAAATGGCCTGACCGGTCTGCCCTTTTCCGGTGCTTTGATTTTCAGCGTTCTTGCTGTTTATTTTCTGAGTGATAAAAAGGACTTTTTCATCCAATTGATTAAATCAATAAATTATAACACTGTTATGATGGTTGCAGCAATTTTGATTATGAAGGAAATAATTTTAAATATGGAGGACCTTCTCATACTTTTTAACACCATGTTTAATGCAGAAAGCAGCATGCTGAAAGTTTTATTGATATTCTTAATATCCTCGGTATTTTTTGGAATTGTTACCGGAAATCAAACAGCTGCTCTTGCAATTATCCTTCCCATGATATCACTGCTTGATGTGTCCCTTGATATGATTTATATCTACACATATTTTTCATTTGCTTGTACATATTCAGGCTATTTTTTCTCACCCATACATTTATGCCAAGCTTTCACCCTTCAGTGTATGAATGTTGCAACAATTGACCTCTACAAGGAATACAGGGTCTATGTACCTCTTTCATTTATCATACTGTTTGCTTCCGTGTATTTGATGAAATTTATATTTATTTAAGACGTGATTTATCAGGATTAGTTCAAAATGACGGGGCTGCCCCCTCGGTGCTTACTTTTACTGCACCTTTCATCTCAAGGAGGGTTAAATTAGCCAGCA
>CAZAYQ010000004.1:0-26385 GCA_964489345.1 uncultured Clostridia bacterium
CTCCTGCTCTGTTTGCATTGCAGTATAATGTGTAGGTTTCCATTTCAACAGCCAGGCAGCCCATCTTTGCCCACCTTTTCCAATTGTCGGGATTGTCATGATAAAAAATATCTGAAGTTACAATATTACCGACGACTGTTTCTATCTTATTATCGTCTGCAGCCTTCTTAGCCTTTGATAAAAGCCCCCATGAAGCTGTAGCCGAATAAATTCCCGGCAGGTCATACTGATAGGCGTAATTTGAATCCGTGCTTGCACCCATGGCAAGTATAATGTCATAGAGCTGCAAATCAGGGTCATAAGCACCGCAGGAGCCGACGCGTATCAAATTTTTAACTCCATACATATGTATCAATTCATAAGAATAAATTCCTATCGAGGGACATCCCATGCCGGTCCCCATTACAGAAAGCTTTTTCCCCTTGTAAGTTCCGGTAAACCCGAACATATTTCTTACTGCATTAAATTGTTCAAGATCTTCAAGAAAGTTTTCTGCAATAAATTTTGCCCTTAAGGGGTCTCCCGGCAGCAAAACTGTTTCGGCAATCTGCCCTAAAACAGCCTTATTGTGTGGTGTAGACATATAAAATCTCCTTTTTTAGTATTTTTTTCTTCCAATGCCAGACTTTTTATCAGGCTGCACCTTGGCATCATCAGCAAGCATTTTAATGCCGCTTTTTGTCATAATAATTATATTTCTTTTCATTAAACGGCCGGCTGCCTTTTTAAAAGAGCTTTTGCTCATGCCTAAAATTCTCTTTATTTCTTCAGGGCTGCTGTCATCGTTTAAAGATAAGTTACCCTTATTTCTAATGAGCACTTTGATGATTTTCTCGCCGTCTTTGTCTATTTGAAGTTTAGGGGCATCCTTAAGGCTTAAATCAAGTTTCCCGTCTTCCTTAATGTTGCTCACTCTAACTTCAACCATTTGTCCTGAATGAAGGGGCTTTATTATCTCTCCCTCATGTATTAAGCCCAAATACCTGCCCTCAACTGCAACCATGGCGCCAAGGCCTCTCTTTAAGCTGAATACCGTGCCCTTTACCACATCATTAACCTTGTAAGGAGAATCCGTTCTCAATACTTTAAACAAATTCATAGTTGCACAAAGTCTGTTTGATTTATCTATGTAAAGACCAACCATGTATTCTCCGTTTAATCTTATCTCCCCTATCTGTTCCTTAAAGGGCAGAAATAAGTCTTTTTCAAGACCCCAGTTGAGAAATGCGCCAATTCCGGACATTTCAACAACCTTCAAGACTGCAATTTCACCCATTACTATTTTTGGCCTTTTTACGGTGGCTATAATTCTGTCATTAGAGTCCCTGTAAACAAATACATTTATTTTATCTCCTATTTTTGTGTCTGCAGGAACCTGCTTGATGGGAAGCAGCACCCTGTCTTCAGGCTTTTCATCTTCTTTGCTTTTTAAATAGACACCTATGTTTACTTTTTTAGCAGCTTCCAGTTCCTGCATTTCACCTAATTTAATCATAATTGGTCTCCTTGCGTGTTATTCCTTTAACCTTCTTTCCCTAAGAGCCTGAACATATTCTTTTTGTATGCTTCCACTCCCGGCTGGGTAAAGGGGTCTACCATAATAGTATACCCGCTTATCCCGCAGCTCATCATAAAAAAGTAAAATATCCCGGCAAGATAAAATTCATCAATTTTGGGGACTTTTATAATTATCCCCGGTACATTTCCGCCCTTGTGGGCCATGAAGGTTCCTTCAAAAGCCTTTGAATTTATGTAATTTAATGTTTTTCCGGATATGTAATTTAATTTATCAAAGTCATTTGAATCAAAGGGTACTTCCATATCATCCCCGCTGTTTTCAATTGACAGGCTTGTTTCAAAAAGTATTTTTCTTCCCTCTTGAACAAATTGTCCCATGGAATGAAGGTCTGTTGTGAAGTTAAGCGATGCCGGGAAAATACCCTTTCCTTCTTTTCCTTCGCTTTCACCGTAAAGCTGCTTCCACCATTCTGAAATTGATATGCAGGATGGCTCATAGTTCACAAATATTTCAATTTCCTTTCCCTGTCTGTTTAAAATGTTTCTTGCAGCCGTATATAAGAGGCAGATATTGCTGTCAAAATTTCTAGCTGAGTATTCTTTTGCAGCTGACTTTAAACCTTCCACAAATTTATCAATATCAAGGCCGGCAGCCGCCATGGGAAGGAGGCCTACAGGAGTTATAACTGAGTACCTTCCCCCTATGTCATCAGGAACCACAAATGTTTTGTAACCCTTAAGATCAGATATGCTCTTTAAAGCACCCTTATCTTTGTCTGTTACAATAAAAATCCGGTCCTTTGATTTTCCTTTGTACTTTTCCTCCATAAGGTCTTTGAATATTCTGAATGACAGGGCTGTTTCCAAAGTTGTTCCTGATTTTGACACAACAATAATGGACACTTCTTTTTCCTTTACGACCTGAATGAGCTTTTTTAAATATGCCCCGCTTAAATTCTGTCCTGCATAATATACCTGAGGACTCGATAATTCATTGTGAAAATCTCCCCTTACTGCTTCAATTGCAGCTTTTGCCCCCAGATAAGAGCCTCCGATTCCTAAAAGTATGAAAGCTTGGGAGTTTTCTTTGATGTATGTTGCAGCCTTTTTAATTTCCTCATATTCGTTTTTATCCATTCTGTACATATAGTCAAGCCAGCCTGTCATTTCGCTGCTGACTCCTTTTCTGTCCAAAAGCATTTCCTGAGCTGCCATGATTTCGGATTTGATTTCCTTCAGTTCATTTTCCTCAATAAAGCTTCCATGTAAATCCAGTTTAATATTTTCCATTTTCCCCTCCTAAACAGGACATCCCTTAAATTATTTCGGCTAGCAGGACTGCATAGTCATCTTTATGGGCTGTGCTGTAACTATTAATTGCTGACTCTATGTTTTCCAATATATTTCCTTCCGATTTTATTGTATTTATCAGATTGTCAACGCCAAACTGCACTCCTTCGGCATTTCTTGCCTCTGTTATGCCGTCGGTATAAAGCAGTATTTTACTTCCTACATTTAAGGTGATTTTCCCGGTATTGTAATCTACGCTGTCAAATATATTTGCAATGGGATAGCCTGTAATTCTTATCCTTTTAATAGTTTTATCACTTATCAGTATCGGTACTGAATTATGCCCCGCATTGACATATTCTAATTCACGGGTATCTTTATTATATATTCCAAAAAACAAGGAAAAATATTTATCATAGTCCAAATTCAAAGATAGAAATGTTTTATGGAGCTCTTTCATAATTCTATTCAAGCTCATTTTGCCCTTGGCAATTGTTCTTAAGGACTGCCTTACAAAAATTGTTAAAAGAGATGCCGTAACACCATGGCCCACAACATCACAAATATAAATACCGGTATTGTTCTCATCTATTTCAAATACATCGAAAAAATCCCCGCTTAAGGATTCTGATGATTCATACAAATAATCGATACTGATGCCGTTATAGCTTCCTTTTGGAGGAAGCATCCTGCTTTGCATATTTCTTGCAAAATTTATGTCATCACTCATTTTTTTGTTTTTTTCGTTTATTTTTTCTGTAAGCAAAACCTCCTTGGTTATATCCCTGAACACCTCCACTGAGCCAACAAGTTCACCGTCATTGCTGTATAAAGGAGATGAGATTATCATATATGTTTTATTTCCCAATTTATGATGTTTTCGCATTATGGACCCGTCTTTCAAGGTTGTGCTTGAAATACAGTTATCGCATCTTTTATCCCTGCATAAAACATCGTAGCATTTCTTTCCAATAATTTCGTCCCCTAAATCATCCTGCATTTTTTTGTTTGCATACAAAACCATATTGTCTTTGTCAACTACTCTGACCCAGTCAATCATGCCGTCCACAATACTCATTTGATCTGTGTCTATATTATTGAATTTTTCCATAGAAGTCACTCTCCTTATTCTTTTCATCAACATAATTAAATAGCAGTTGTCCGATTTTATCTGAATTATGCCTGATATAGTTCTTTCTTATATCCACGAAATTGCTTTGAATAACCTTTATATTCATTTTTTCAAGCTCTTTTATCTGGTCCTGGTCGATGAAAACCTGCTTTGCACCCTGATATTTGTAATTTACAATCAGGTCTTCTGAAATTTTCTCATCATTTACAATTATATAATCAATCATGTATTTGCTGCTGTGCTTTATAATAGCATTAACATGGTCTAAAACATTGTAATTATCAGTTTCTCCCGGCTGAGTCATAAGGTTGCATACATAAAATACAGCTGCTTTGCTTTCAGCTAAAAGAGACGGTATCCCTTCTACCAGAATATTCGGCATTAGGCTGGTGTACAAGCTCCCCGGCCCTATAACAATAACATCCGCTTCCCTTATGTCTTCAATTGTTTCTTCAAGTGGCCTGCACACATCAGGCAGCAATGATATTTTGTCTATTTTGGTATTTGATTTGCTTACAAATTCGGGAATATATTTTTCTCCCAGTATGCAGTCCCCGTTTTCAAGATATGCCTTTAATTGGGCATCCTCAAGTGTCATGGGAAGAACCTTGCCGGAAAGTCTGAATATACTTCCTATTTCCTTAAGAGCATTCTCATAGCTGCCGAATATTTCATACATTGCAGCAATGAGTAAATTGCCGAAGCTTTGTCCTTTCAAATATCCGTCGCTGAAACGGTGCTGCATTAGTTTTATCATTATAGACTCAACATCGGAAAGTGCAATAATGCAGTTTCTCATATCTCCCGGCGGCAGCATTCCCAGGTCTTCTCTTAAAACCCCGGATCCTCCGCCGTTATCTGCAACGGTCACAACTGCAGATATGTCTTTTGAATAATTCTTAAGCCCCCTAAGCAATATGGAAAGGCCTGTCCCTCCTCCAAATGCAACAATTTTCATTATTGTTTCCCCGCATCTCTGTGATTTAATAAAACTCTGTAGTTTTCAGCCGTAAGCATAGATGCCAAATAATTTGAAATTGTAACAGACCGGTGCCTTCCTCCTGTGCATCCTATTGATATTACAAGGTTTGATTTCCCTTCTTTTATATACAAAGGAAGAAGGAATTTCAGCATATCCATGAGTTTATTCAGGAATATGGATGTAGTTTCAAAACTCATTACATAATCTTGAACATTTTTATCATTGCCGGTATTGTTTTTTAATTCCTCTATATAAAAGGGATTAGGCAAAAATCTAACGTCAAACACAAGGTCAGATTCCTGGGGAAGGCCGTATTTATAGCCGAATGACATTATTGTAATGTTTAAATTGAAGGAAATGCTTCCTTTTACAAAAATATTCAAAAGCTCTTCCTTAAGCCTCCCAAGTGTCATATTTGTAGTATCTATTATATAGTCGGACTTCCTTTTTACTTCTTCCAGTTTCTTTCTTTCTTCCAGTATTCCTTCTATAATAGTCCCTTCAGGAGACAGGGGGTGAGGTCTTCTTTGTTCTTTGAACCTTTTTATCAAATCATCATCAGAAGAATCAAGAAATAGTATTCGATATTCGATACCCTTATTTTTAAGCTCCTTCAAACTGTTGAACAAGTCCTTGAAAAAAATCCCGCCTCTAATGTCTGCTACCACAGCAACCTTGTTTACATCCATTGACGAGCTTTTGCAAAGCTCTGCGAAATTAGGAAGGAGGGCAGGAGGCAGATTATCCATACAATAATAGTTTATATCTTCAAGAACTCTAATAGCCTGGCTTTTCCCGGCCCCTGACATACCTGTAATAATTACAAACTCCATTTTAACCTCCTAATCTTTACATCCCGGCATAAGATTTATTATCCTATTTATGTCAATACCTGAATCCATTACTGTTTTCAGTGCATTGTCACAGCGTCCCACATTGTCCTTAATGTGGGAATCGCTGCTAATTACAAATTCTACCTTGTATTTTGATGCTCTTATTAGCTCTTCCTTGTTTAAGTGGCCGTGGCTGTTGTTTATTTCAAGCATGGTATTTGTTTTTTCCGCTGCCTGTGCTATCTTATCAATATTAACCGGTATTTTGTCCCCCGGATGAGTTAAAATATCAATTTTATATTTATTCATGGCATTTATTACTGCCTGAGTGTTTTTTTCAACCATTTCATGGTAAAGTTTCTTGTTGTTTTTTGCAAATTGATTTTTAACAATGAAATTCCAAAAGTCGGCTGCTGATGAAAACAAAGCTGCCAAATGAAAGCCGCATAAAATTATATCACAATGCCTGACAATTTCACTGTCTATATCTGTTCTTCCTTTGTAATCCAGTATATTGGCTTCTATACCGTATAATATTTTCAGACCCGGGTATTTTTTTCTTGTTTCCACCACAATATTTTTGGCTTCACTTATCAGGTTTCTTTTTATACCGAACAAATAGTGGCCAGGCCCGTGGTCAGTGATTGCTATTTCCTCCAGTCCCATTTCATGGGCCCTTTTAGCTATTTCTTCAATTGATGACTTGCCGTGTTTGTTTTTTGAATATGTTGAATGTATGTGATAGTCTGCTTTTAATTTCATTAATGCATCCTTGTTATATTATATTTTGTTAACAGTTTTTCATAATATTTGAGCATCTTGCAGTCTCCGTTCACGAATTTATCAGCTCCTTAGGCTGCATACATTGGGAAGGGTTAGAGCAGCTTTGTTCCTACTATTTTTATCTCAGGTTCCAGTTTTATTCCGTATTTGTCATAAACAGCAGCAATTACTATCCGCATGAGGTCCAAAACATCCTGGCAGCAGGCATTGTCATAATTTACTATAAAACCGCTGTGTTTGTCTGAAACCATAGCTCCCCTGTGCTTCAACCCCTTCAGCCCTGCATCTTCTATCAGCTTGGAAGCGTATCCGTTAACAGGTCTCTTGAAGGTGCTGCCGGCACTGGGTAAATTTAATGGCTGTTTGGAGGTTCTTTTTTCATTTAGGTCGCTTATTTTTCCCATAATATCTTCCGTCCTGCCCGGATTTAAATCAAGTTCTGCTTCAAGAACAATATACTTAGAATCGGACAGTTTGGTGTGTCTGTAGGCAAATTCCATTTGATCATTGGAAAACTCATGAATATTTCCGTCCATATCCATGCACTTGACCTTTGTCAGCACATCCTTCATTTCCCCGCCGTAAGCCCCTGCATTTATTGGAACTGCTCCTCCCAGATATCCCGGTATACCGCTGGCAAATTCAAAACCTGCCAATCCTTCCCTTGCAAAATACTTTGCCAGGGAAGATAAAAGCATCCCTGCTCCCGCTGTCACTTTATTTCCATCACGTTCAAGCTTGTTGAATTTTTCTCCTATTTTCACTATAATTCCTTTAAATCCGTCATCTGAAACCAGGAGATTTGTTCCGTTTCCCATAATAAAATACTCTATTTCATATTTCTTTATCAGTTTTAAAACTGTTTTCAGCTCATCTGTATTTTCAGGCACTGCAAATATATCGGCAGGACCTCCGATTTTAAAATAAGTATGATTTTTTAAAGGCTCATCTTTTAGTATTTCCCCCCTGAGCCCGGCTCTTAATTCGTCGAGCATCCGGTTGACTTTTAATTGATATTCCACGATTTCACCCTTTCATTGTCAACTAATTATATTCTAACATTGAATTGATTTTTTTTAAAGATATATTTTTAATATATGCGGTTTTGCTGCCCCTTAGCAAGATTTATATAAGTCCATGTCCTTCAGGTAAAGAATAGGTTTGACATGTACTGTCTCCAATGATAGTATATTTATATAAGGAATTGTCATATTTATTAATACTTTTGGAGGTTGTTTTGGACAGAATCAGGTGTGAAAAACTAAAAGAAAAAATTATGACTGCCGATGATGCGGCGAAATTGATTAATGACGGTGACTTTGTGGGAACTTCAGGATTTACACCGGCAGGTTACCCAAAGGCTCTTCCTTTGGCACTTTCTAAAAGAGTCGATAAAGGTGAAAAAATACAAATAGATTTAATGACAGGAGCATCCGTAGGTCCGGAACTGGACGGACTATTGTCAGAAAAGGGTATTATAAGAAGAAGATATCCTTATCAAACAGATTCTACATTAAGAAATGCCATAAATACCGGCAATGTAGAATATAATGATATGCATTTAAGCCACTCGGCCCAATACTTAAAGTATGGCTTTTTGGGGAAAATGGATGTAGCAATAATTGAAGCAGCTGCCATAACAGAAGAAGGAGGATTAGTACCCACAACTTCCGTTGGCAATTCTAATATTTTTATTGAATGTGCAAAAAAAGTTATAATTGAAATAAATACAACCCAGCCGGAAGACCTTGAAGGTATTCATGATATTTACTCACCCCTTGACCCGCCTGAAAGAGCAGCAATTAATATAAATAAAGTTTCTGACAGAATTGGTACAACATTCATTCCATGCGATATAGAAAAGATAGCAGCAATTGTTATTACTGATATTGCGGATAAAACAAATAAGGTTTCAGCAATTGACGATGTATCAAGACGAATGGCTGAAAATCTGATTAGATTTTTGGAATTGGAAGTAAAGAAGGGCAGACTTCCAAAAAACCTCCTGCCCCTTCAATCAGGAGTGGGGAGCGTGGCAAATGCAGTCTTAGGAGGTTTATGCAATTCAGAATTTACAAATCTTGACATCTATTCTGAAGTTTTGCAGGATTCAGTAATAGACCTGATGGATTGCGGAAAAATCAAAACAGCTTCAGCTACCTCATTAACCATTTCTCCCGAAAGAATAGATGATTTCAAATCAAACTTCTCTAAATATAAAAGCCATATAATTCTAAGGCCTGAAGAAATAAGCAACAATCCGGAAGTCATAAGAAGACTTGGAATAATTTCAATGAATACTGCAATTGAAGCAGATATTTACGGACATGTGAATTCCACTCACCTGCTTGGAAGCAATATGATGAATGGGGTAGGAGGTTCAGGTGATTTTACCCGTAATGCATATATTTCAATATTTACAACAGCTTCAACCGTCAAGGACGGTAAAATTTCATCCATAGTGCCTTTTGTTTCTCATGTAGACCACACTGAGCATGATGTAATGGTACTGGTCACTGAAAATGGCATAGCGGATTTAAGAGGCTTGTCTCCAAAAGAAAGGGCAGAAACAATTATTGAAAACTGTGCTCATGAAGATTACAAAGAAATGCTTTGGGATTATTTCAAGAGGGCAAAGGAGGCAGCAAATAACAGCCACTCCCCTCACTTGATGGGGGAAGCCCTGTCCTGGCACGAAAGATACATTAGAACAGGAAGCATGCGTGAATGAGACGAAGCAAAAAAGGGACCTGTGTCCCTTTTTTACTTCTCTGTGTGATCAAATTCATATTTTATTTCTTCATAAAGCTTTGGGTCTTGAATTATTTTTGCAGCTGTCAGCACCAGTGCTGCTATTGTATTTTTCATCTGCTCCTTTGCATAATCCTTTATGGTGCTTTCCCCCAGCTCTCTTGTATGTCCTGCTATTGACGGGTCATTTGTTATATCGAAATAGGGGTGAATTGTTGGACATACGTGGCTTACCTGACCTGCATCGATTGAACCGGTACTCTTTAAGGGCTCCTTCATCACTATTTTTGCTACTTCATAAATTGTATCGTTAAACACTTTTGACAGGGCCTGGTTTGTTACCATATTGTCATAATTAAACTCAAATTTTGTAATTTCCAAGCTTGCTCCTGCTGCCAATGCAGCTCCACGTGCACAATTTTTAACCTTTTCCAAAAGCTCTGTATTGTATGTCTTGGTTGTTGAGCGGACATAGAATTGAACCTTTGAATATTCGGGAACAATATTTGCAGCCCTGCCTCCGTCAATAATGACGCCGTGCAGCCTGGAATCACTTCTAACATGTTCTCTCAAGGCATTCACACCGTTAAATGTTTGAATTGCAGCATCTAAAGCATTAATGCCCTTTTCCGGAGCAGATGCCGCATGAGAAGGCTTGCCGAAAAATTCAAATTGAACAGGCTCCAGTGCAAGGGCTGTTCCGCTTTTAGTGTACTCACTTGCAGGGTGTGCCATTAAGGCTATATCAACATCGTCAAATTCATGATTTTCAACATATGTAACCTTGGCACCGCTGGTTTCTTCGGCGGGAGTGCCGAATACAATTACACTTCCTCCGATTTCATCAATTATTTGTTTTAATGCAATACCTGAACCTGTACTGACAGCTCCCAATAAATTATGGCCGCATCCGTGGCCAATTCCGGGCAAAGCATCGTATTCGGCCATATACGCTATTGTAAGACCTTCCTTTTTGCCCTTATACACAGCTTTAAAGCCTGTTTCAACACCTGAAAAATTCTCTTCAACATCGAAGCCGTACTTTCTTAAAATATCTGTATGAAGCTTGCATGCCTTAAATTCTTCATATCCAAGCTCCGGATTATTATAGATTTCAAGGCTAAGTTCATTAAGCTCAGGTGCAATTTCATCGATAAATTCCATCAGCTTGTTTTCCATATCCCCTGGTTTCTAAAAACACAGCCTTTCATAGCATTATGTTTTTTATCTTATTTCTAATCCATCAACCAGGTTTTTCACCTGCCTTTCCTTTTATATTATTATTTATTTCTGATGTCCATTGTATCCCTTTCCTTAAACAAATGCTCCCCGTTTTGAGGAGCATATGCAATTTAAAAAACAGGGTTCTAAGGCCGCTAATAGGGTCCGTAATTCATCAGTACTGCTATTATCATGAATACACAGCCCATCAATGTCCATATTATCATCAATGGTGCTATAAATTTAAACCATTCTTCATATTTAATCTTCGCTATTGACAAGTTTGCCATCAATACACCTGATGTGGGTATTAATGAGTTTGTAATACCGTCTCCAAACTGATAGGCAAGAACTGCCGTCTGTCTTGTAAGACCTATAACATCTGACAGCGGCGACATAATGGGCATAGTTGTTGCCGCAAGTCCTGAGCCTGAAGGTATGATAAAGTTCAAGAGTGTCTGCACCAGCAGCATTCCTATGGCGCTTATAGTTCTGGGAAGCTGAGATATTGCCGTTGCAAGACCATATACTATCGTATCGATTATTACGGCACCTTCCATTATTACGAGAAGTCCTCTTGCCAAACCTACAACCAGGGCTCCCGTTGCCATATCCTTGGCACCGCTTATAAAATGTTTTGCTATATCGTCTAATTGCATACCTGCAGCTATGCCTGAGAAAATACCGATTGCCAAGAATATTGCAGCAATTTCCGTGATGTACCACTCATATTCGAAAACTCCAAATACTAAAATCCCCATGCCTGCAACAAAGATTAAAAGCACTATTATATCTCTTTGTGTCAATTTTCTGATATTGCTTAAATCAATAGCCATATCTTTTTCATCCATTTCAAGTTCATACACATAGCTGTTCTTCTTGTCGGCTTTCACTTTATTGGCATATCTGTAAATATAGCCGGTAACCAAAAACAATGTACAAATCCAAATAACGAGCCTTAAGCCCATACCTGAAAACATAGGCTCAATTCCGGCAATTCCTTGTGCAACTCCAACGGTAAAAGGATTCATAAAGCCGGATGTAAACCCTGCAGCAGCTCCAAGAGCAACTATTGCCATTCCTGTGACAGCATCGTATCCCAAGGCTCTTGCAAGTGCAATTCCAATCGGTACAAATACGATTGCCTCCTCTGCCATTCCTATAGTAGCTCCTCCAAGAGAAAATATAGATACTATTATAGGAATCATCCACATCTCTTTGCCCTTCAAGCTTAAGGCAACTTTTCCTATTCCTGCCTCTATGGCTCCCGTCTGGTTAACGATGTTAAAAGCGCCCCCGACTATAAATATAAAGAACACAATGCTTTGTGCTGCTCCTAATCCTTTAGGAAAGGCTTTAAAAATATCAAAAGGTTTAGCCGGATTTGACTCCACGTTTGCATATGAGTTGGGATCAACAATCATTCTTCCGCCAGGTCCTTCAATTTTCTGGTACTGTCCTGCCGGAATAACATAGGTTAAAAGTGCCATAAGGATAATAAGTGAGAATAGTAGTACAAAGGTGTGGGGTACTTTGAATTTTTTCTTTTTTCCTTCCATAATTCCTCCTGTTTTTTATATATATTTTGATTATATAAGCATATATATGCCCTAATCCGAAATTATCAGGCCTCTCCCCTCTTATAGAATCTGCCTGATGTATTGTTGACAGTTTTACCTTTTTCAACGGCAAGCCTGCCGTCCACTATTACATAATCTATTCCTTCAGGTCTTAGCTGAGGCTCCCGGAATGTTGCCTTGTCGATTATTGTATCGTAGTTAAATATAGTTATATCAGCATCATAACCGGCTTTTATAATTCCCTTTTTATTAAGCTGTAATCTCTTTGCAGGCATATGAGTCATCTTGTAAACAGCATCAAAAAATTCCATTACCTCCATATCTCTTACAAAACGCCCTATAATCCTGGGGAATGTTCCTGCTCCCCTCGGATGGCCTGAATGGTTTCTGTATATACCGTCACTGGCTGCCATTACTAAAGGATGATTTAATGCTTCAATAATTTCTTCTTCATTCATAACATTGGCGACAACTAACATCCTTGGATATTCTTTGCGCACTTTTTCAAACAATTCCTTATCGCAATATATGCCTTTGTAAGGTTCTTCAGTCAGCATTATCGCATCATAGCTTTTGCCCCATGTTTCAAAGCATCCCTCATCAAATACAGCAGAGCCGATGTAGGTGCAAAATGCATCATAAGGGTAAGCATCAACTAAAATATCAGTTCCCCTGTCCCTGATTTCCTGAATTAAATTCAAGGCTTCAGTCATATTTCCGAAAGCACTGCAGCTTGATAAATGAGAAATTTGGAATGGTATTTTAGCTTCCTTTCCTATATACGCCATTTCATTTATGGATTCAAGGGCATGTATTGCATCCTTCCGGTAATGGGCAGCCAGGAGCAGGTCATCTCTTCCTTGAATTTCCTTTGTAATTGCAATTGCTTCCTCGGTATCGATTCCCGGACAGTATTCCAAGCCGTAAGATAGGCCGATGGCTCCGAAATCGATTGCCTCTGCAACATACTTCTGCATCTTTTCAATCTGTTCTTTTGATGATTTCTTGTAAATATCAGTGTTTCCTGCTTCAACTCTCAAAAAATTGTGACCTATATAGCTAAGGTAATTAACAGGATTGCCTTTTTCATTTATGAAGTCATAAAGTTCTTTAATTCCCTGCCTGTTGTTGCCGCAATTTCCCACAGCACATGTAGTTACTCCCATATTAAGCATTGTATCTGATATATCGTATTCTTTCTTTTTAGTGAGGGTAAAATCTTCTTCATGCATATGAATATCAATAAATCCCGGAGATATATGTTTACCCCTTGCATCTATTATATGTCCGGCTTCGGCAGAAAGAGAACCAATATCTGTAATTTTTCCGTCTTTGATACCTATGTCCCCTTCAATTATGGCCTTGTTTTCTACATCGATTATTTTTCCGTTTACAATTTTAATATCCAGCATTTCATTTTCCCTCCTATTTGCAAAACTCCTCAGCAATTCTTGTGTAAATTTCCACATAATCTACCAGGTCCTTGAGAGGAATTTTCTCATCCTTGGCATGTGAATATTTTAAGTCGCCCGGTCCTGTTACAACAGTAGGAATTTTACCATAGGTTGATAAAACACCTGCATCAGTCCAGCCTCTTCTCTTTTCAATGTTTGGTTCTTTCTTGGTAAAATCTTTCAATACTTTGTAAACTGTCCTGGCTATTTCGGAATCCGGCTGGGCAATCAAAGGTGCATGATCAAATTCCTCCATCAAATTTGAATCCATTCTTATTATTTCAGCTTTGAACTCAGGGTCTTCCAATTTTAATTTGTCAATAATGTCCTGATATTCTTTAATAACACTTTCAACATCTTCATCCGGCAAATACCTCCGGTCTATTTGTATAATACAGCTGTCTGCAACAGAGCTTGGCTGAGTACCGCCCTTTATGAGACCGAAATTCATTACCGACGGGCCCATCCATTCGTTCTGTCTTTCTTTAAGTTTAGGCATCAACTCTTCTTCAATTTCCCTGATAAGTTTAGCTGCCTTTGAAATAGCATTGATTCCCAATTCAGGAATCCCGCCGTGGGCTGTTTTGCCTTCAATCCTTATTTCAAGCCATTCCAAACCTCTGTGACCAAGAGCATATCCATAGTTTGCAGGTTCTCCCACAATAGCCCCGTCTGCTGTAATCCCGCTTTTTACTACATATTCTGTACCGTCGCTTTTTTCTTCTTCCCCTACTGCAGCAGTTAAAATAATATCTCCGCCTAATACTTTGCCTTTGTTTTTAATATTTACCATGGCTGTAATCATACATGCCAGGGCACCCTTCATATCATTGGCTCCTCTTCCCAATACATAGCCATCTTTTATTTCACCGCTGAAAGGTTCAATTGTCATTTCGTATGGAGGAACAGTATCTGTGTGTCCGTTGAAAATTAAATCCTTTCCTCTTCCATTTCCCCTGAGCCTTGCAATAACATTTCTCCTCAGCCCTTCCACCTCTTGAAATTCAACTTCTAATCCCTTTTTTCTGCAATAGTCATAAATAAATTCTGCTGCATCTGATTCCCTGTTTTCAACATTTTTATGACTGGGAATTTGAATGAGTTTCTGTGTAAGTTTCACTGCTTCATGTGCATTGTTTTCCATAAATCCTCCTTAAATTTATTTATACTTCAAAAATCCCTTATATAATATTTATGCATATGTATAACAATTATTAATTATGCCTATACTATTAATTTCATGTTGATTCTTAGCAACTCCGGTTTATGTTTACAATAGCACATTATGACTAATATTTAAACAACTTTAATATTAAAAAATCGTAAAAAAAATGCCCCTCTGATTGAATGGCATTTTTTCTTGTATTATGACTATTAATATGGTTTTGTGTAGATTTGGAAATGTGCCTGCGGATGATCACATACAGGACATAGCTTTGGAGCATTGGCTCCAACATGGATATGACCGCAGTTGTCACACTGCCAGACAACTTCACCTTCTCTTTTAAATACTTTTCCGCTTTCGATATTATTTAAAAGTGCCAGGTATCTTTCTTCATGATTCTTTTCTATTGCTGCAACACCCTCAAATAAAAAGGCAATTTTGTCGAATCCTTCTTCCTTTGCCACTTTTGCAAAGTCTGCATACATTTCTGTCCATTCATAATTCTCACCGTCAGCTGCATCCTGCAGGTTAACTCTTGTGTCTGCTATTCCATCATGAAGCAGTTTGAACCATAGCTTGGCATGCTCTTTTTCATTTCTTGCTGTTTCTTCGAAATACTTGCTGATTTGTACATAACCGTCTTTTTTTGCCTGGCTTTGATAATATTGATACTTGGTATAGGCTTGAGCTTCTCCTGCAAAAGCCGTCATTAGATTTTGTTCAGTTTTGCTGCCTTTTAATTCCATATAACCACCTCTTTATATAAATTTATCATTTGACAGCAGCTTAAGCTGCTTAAGATAGCTGATTTATTATACTGTACATTTCCTTGTATTCATCCTTGGCTGTGTGTTCCAATAGTTTTTCCGCCTTAATTTTCATAGGCTTTAGGCCAAATATTATTTCTATTTCATCGCCGATTTCCACTTCCGAGCCTGGTTTTGCAGTCCTGCCGTTAATCAGCACCCTTCCTTGTTCGCATGCTTCTTTGGCAATAGTTCTTCTCTTAATTATGCGTGCATTTTTTAGAAATTTATCTATTCTCATTTTAATCCTCTTAATTTTTCTTTGACAATGCTATGAAAAAATGACATAAGTTTCATTCTGATATGTTTTTCAACTTTTCCGCCTGGTCTGATGTAAAAAGGGCTTCAAGCATTTCTTTTATGTCGCCGTCAAGAAAAGCTTCAAGCTTATACAAGGTAAGGCCTATCCTGTGGTCGCTGACTCTTCCCTGAGGGAAGTTGTAAGTTCTGATTCTTTCGCTCCTGTCTCCTGAGCCTACCTGGCTTTTTCTTGATTGAGCCAGTTCGTCGGTCTGCTCCTGCAGGTATTTGTCATAAAGTCTTGCCTTTAAAACCTTGAAAGCTTTATCCTTGTTTTTAAGCTGGGATTTTTCGTCCTGGCAGGATATTACAATACCCGTTGGTATGTGGGTGAGCCTGACGGCAGAGTCCGTGGTATTTACAGACTGTCCCCCGTTTCCTGATGACCGGAAAACATCAACCTTTACATCATTAGGATTTATTTCTATATCAATATCATCTGCTTCAGGCAGAACTGCCACGGTTGCTGAAGAAGTATGAATTCTTCCGCTGGATTCTGTGTCCGGTACCCTCTGAACCCTGTGAACACCGCTTTCATATTTAAGCTTCGAATATGCTCCCCTTCCCTTAATAGAGAAAATTACTTCCTTGTAACCCCCTATTCCTTGGTCATTAACTGTTATGAATTCCGTTTTCCAGCCTTTTCTTTCTGCATATCTCAAATACATCCTTAGTAAATCACCGGCAAACAATCCTGCTTCGTCACCGCCTACTCCTGCCCTTATTTCAACTATTACATCCTTGTCATCATTTGGATCTGTGGGCAGAAGGAGAATTTTTATGTCATTTTCAAGATCTTCTTCCTTAGAAGTTAATTTCTTGATTTCCTCTTTTACCATTTCCTTAAAATCATCATCCAATTTTTCCTTAAGCATTTCCTTGGATTCTTCAAGCTGGGATTTTACTTCCACATACTCATTATATTTAAGGACGACAGGTTCAAGCTGTGCCTGTTCTTTCATAAGCTTCTGCAGCTTCTGCGAATCGCTTAAGGTGTCAGGGTCTAACAGTCTTTCGCCTAATTCTATATATTTATCTTTTAATGCATCTAATTTTTCTAACATTTTATTTTCCATTCCTTTCTCTGAATCCAAATATGTTGTTTTTGTCTATGAAATCCTTAGCATGCGCCCAGGATGACAAGCGGACCAAGCTACAAAAATCCGCAAACAACCCTGTCTTTGCCGGAAAGGTCTTTAAAGCTTTTAACCTCTTTAAATAATTTTGCATTCATAAAAATTTCTTCAACTGAAATTCTTTGTGTACATCCAATTTCCACAGCTAATACTCCATTCTTTTCATGGATATTTTTAAATAATTCCACAATTCTTCTGTAATAGCAAAGACCGTCTATTCCTCCGTCCAGGGCCTTTCTGGGCTCGTAAACCGAAACTTCTGTCTGGAGTAAAGAAATTGCATCTCTTTCAATATAGGGAGGGTTTGACACAACAATATGAAATTTTTCATCAAAAATGTGGTCGAAAAAATCTCCCTCTATGGCCTTTATATTGTTGAGTTTGTGCTTTTTTATATTAATATTTGTCGTTTCAACTGCCATTTTGCTGATATCTATTGCAGTAACAAATGAGTTTTCCAAATAATATGCAAGACTTACTGCTATGGCTCCGCTTCCTGTTCCCAAGTCAAGTATCTTAATCTTGTCATTATATCTTTCTTTTGATGTTTGAATAAGGGTTTCAACCAAAATTTCAGTATCAGGCCCGGGTATCAAAACACCTTCCTGAACATATAATTCCAAGCCCATAAATTCTTGAGAATTTGTTATATACTGAAGGGGATATCCTTCATTTCGTTTTTTTGCCAATTTATAAAACTTATGCTTTATACTTTCGCTTACCTTAGTTTTTTTGTTAAGATGCAGATAAATTCTGTCCTTTTGTAAAAGATAACATAAAATAAGCTCTGAATCAAGCAGGGGGGAGTTAAATTCCCTTTGTTTTATTATTTCGATGCCGCCTTTCAACAATTCTTCGATTGTTACCATCTGTCATCTTCTCCCTGGCGGGGGATTACTTTATTCATTGCTGCTATTGCAACTTCTATCATTGAATCATCAGGTTCCTTTGTGGTAATCTTTTGAATCAAAAATCCCGGATAGGTGATTATTTTCGTAAAAATGTTATCACTTGAACATCTTCCCACATATCTGTTTAATTCATAGGAAAGCCCTGCAATAACCGGAAGCATTGCAAGTCTTATCACAAGCCTGATAAATGGATTAGGCCAGCCGAAAAAGGAAAACACAATAATGCTTATGAGCATTACATTAATCATAAAACTTGTTCCGCAGCGGGGATGCAGTGTTGAATATTTTCTAACATTCTCAACTGTCAGCTCTTCTCCGTGTTCATAACAGTATATGGTTTTATGTTCAGCCCCGTGATACATAAATACTCTTTTTATATCTTCAAGCTTTGAAACCAGGTAGACATAGCCTGTAAATAACAAGACCCTTACAATTCCTTCCAACAGATTAAGAAGAAGCGGATTAGCTATAATGTTTTTTAGCAGGTTTGTTAAAAAGGTTGGTCCCAATATAAAGATAAGAACCGAAAAAACTAAAGCTATCGCTACCGAAGCATAAATAATTGCCGTATCTGCCTTTTCTTTAAAAACCTTCTTCAAAAATTTGTCAAAGGTATCCTCTTCATATTCTTCACCAAAAAACTCAGCAGAATACATTAATTCTTTCACTCC
Source organism: uncultured Clostridia bacterium (assembly GCA_964489345.1). Lineage (GTDB taxonomy): Bacteria > Bacillota > Clostridia > Tissierellales > Sedimentibacteraceae > Sedimentibacter. Next base: position 18,534 of record CAZAYQ010000004.1, read on the forward strand.
GCTCACAAGTGCATCTATAAGAACAAAGCTTCCTCTAATTACCGGCAGTTTGAAAAATTTATTTTTAAATACAGGGGCAATGCTGCTTTCTTTTATTGCTATTTCTCCGTCAGGTTTTCTCACAGCAGTTGCTATTTTAGAAGGCCCCTTCATCATTATTCCTTCAATAAGCGCCTGACCGCCGATACTTGTCTTTTTTACTTCTTCTAACACTATATCGCTCATTTTGTCTCCCTTTTTATAGAAATAAGTCATAACTTCAGATTATTTCCCGAGAAATGTAGTAAATTGTCATATACTCTAACCCCGTCACCTTTATCCATGCCATTATACAAGAAAAATTTAATATCTTCAAGTTATTATTCTTTTCTTAAAAGAAAAGCTTTGTAATTATATCATACAAAGCTTAATGTTTCTTTAACAAAAAACACTCTGAAAAATGGGTTTAGGCAATGCCTAACTCTTCTTTAACTTCTTTGAAGGCTTTAAGTGCAAAGTCCAAATCTTCCTTTGAGTGGGCTGCGGATATTTGTGTTCTTATTCTTGCTTTCCCCTTTGGCACAACCGGGAAGTAGAAGCCTACCACATAAACACCCTTCTCCAAAAGTTTTTCAGCCATTTTTTGGGACAGGACCGCATCTCCAAGCATAATAGGAACTATAGGGTGTTCACTGTCTATTATATTCAAGCCTATCTTTTTAATTTCCTGTCTGAAGTATTTTGTGTTTTCAGCCAGTTTATCCCTGTATTTTGTAGTTTCAGAAAGCATTTCAAGAACTTTCAAGGATGCCCCTCCTATTGCAGGTGCCAGGGTATTTGAAAACAAATAAGGTCTTGACCTCTGTCTCAAGAGCTCGATTATTTCCCTTCTGCCGCTGGTATATCCGCCGCTGGCGCCGCCCATGGCTTTTCCTAAGGTTCCGGTAATAATATCCACCCTGTCCATTACATTTCTGTATTCATGGGTTCCCCTGCCTGTCTTCCCTACAAATCCCACTGCATGGCTGTCATCAACCATAACAAGGGCCTTATATTTATCAGCCAGGTCACATACTCCTCCTAAATTTGCAATAATACCATCCATTGAGAATACACCGTCTGTAGCTATAAGTTTAATATTGGCTCCGTCCTTGTCAGCCTGTATAAGCTGTTCTTCCAGGGAGGCCATGTCATTATTATTGTATCTGTATCTTTTGGCTTTTGATAATCTCACTCCGTCTATAATGCTGGCATGGTTAAGTTCGTCGCTGATAATGGCGTCGTTTTCTGTGGTGATTGTTTCAAATAATCCGCCGTTTGCATCAAAGCATGATGAGTATAAAATAGTATCTTCGGTTTTAAGAAATTCGCTTAATTTTTTTTCAAGCTCTTTATGGATTTCCTGCGTGCCGCATATGAATCTTACGGAAGACAGGCCGTATCCCCATCTGTCGTAGGCATCCTTGGCAGCCCGGATTATTTCCTCATTGTCTGCCAGCCCTAAATAATTGTTGGCACACATGTTAAGTACTCCATCTGCCTTTGTTGTGCTTATAATGCTTCTTTGGGGTGTTGTTATAATTCTTTCATCCTTCCAAAGACCGCTTTCTTTGATTTCATCCAATATGTCAGAATAGTATTCCCTTGCTTTAAACATTAGATTCCTCCTATTAAATTTCTTTGTCCGTCCGGTACCCAGTCTTGAATTCTTCATTTCTGTTCCTGTGTAAGTACTTGCTGAGTACATTTTAACAACTAAATTCTACTCCGATTATGTTTTCATGTCAAGGGGTGATTAAATGATTTGTCCATAAAATAAAAACACTTCTGCCCTTCCCCTACAGGATTCTTTTCAGTTTAAAGTTCATGTAATCGCTGGAGACACAATGAACCATAATTTTGTCTATCAGGCCTTCTTTAACATTTTTATAGCCTTCTTCACCGTGAAGATGGCCATAAATACATATGTCTGCATCATAATTTTTCATTAGTGAAAAAAATTCATTGGGAAGACCGTCTTTGTTGAAGGGAGGATAATGGAGCATAATTATTTTTTTACCCTTTTCCTTCTTTGCTGACTGAAGGGAAATTTTAAGTCTGTTCAACTCCCGTAAAAATATTTTTTCATTGTCAACTTCAGAGTCATGGTTTTCAGTTGTATCCCATCCCCTTGTACCGCAAACGACAAAATCATTATATCTATAGTAATTGTTCTTCAAAAACTTTATGGTTTTAAGTCCCAGTCCCTCAAGCTTGGAGGCAGTGGACCACCAATAGTCATGGTTCCCCTTGCCTATAACCTTCATGCCGGGAAGTTTTTCAAGCTTTAACAAGTCCCCTAAGGCATCATCCAATTTTAAAGCCCATGATATGTCGCCGGGAATGAGAACCAAATCATCTTTCCCCACGGTTTTTTCCCAGTTTTCGAATATTTTTTCCTCGTGGTTTTCCCAATTATCGCCGAAAATATCCATTGGCTTTTCATTTTTATGGTCCAGATGCAAATCGGCTATAGCGTATGTTTTCATAGTCTTCCTTACAATTTTAAATAATTGAACTTGATGTTCATGGATTTTGCTAGCTCTGCTTCCCTCTCCTGACAGGTAAAAAGAATCACCTGCCGCCTTTCACTTTCTCTTGACAGCATTTCCAAAGACTTTCCCAGTCTTTTTGAATCATATTGAATAAAGCTGTCATCCAAAATCAGCGGAATATTCTGATTGCCGCTTAGAATATTGCTTAATGCTAAACGAAGTGAAAGGTAAAGCTGATCTAATGTGCCTCCGCTTAAATTCTCAAGCTCAATTTTTCTGTCTCCTTCTTCCTCAGACATGACTGTAATATTCATGTTTTCATCAATATCAACTCTTTTGTATCTATCCCCTGTCAAATATGAAAAGTTATCGCTTATGGAGTTTCGAAGGAGGGGCATAAAATCACCCTTTATTGAATCTGATATCTTGCTTATTTTTTCTGCAGCAATTTCTGCTATCTTCACTTTATTTTTAAAGAAAGCAGTTTTATCTTCATAAAAACTGATTTCTTCTTCTATTTCCGCCAAGCTTCCGGTATTGCCTTCAATATCTTCAATTTCCCTATGGATATCCTCAATATTTTCAAGCAGCTTTGTTTTTTCTTCATTTAGCCTGAAAATACCAAGTTGAATATCCTGCCTGTTAATTTCTTTAACTTCTTCAGGAACATTTAAGGTCCTTTGTTTAAGTTCAAAGTAATCGGCCCTTCCAATTATATTTTCTAAAATATTCAGAGAATATTCTCTTCGGTTTAACAGCACCTTATGTCTCTCATTTATATCAACTGCATTTTTAAATGACTCTATATCCTCCACGCCGTTCGCTTTAAGGATCATTTCCAGCCGTCTTTCCTCAAAATTGATTTCCTTGTCAAGTCTAACCATATCCCGGTTAATTTGCTCTATTTTATTTTTCAGCTTCAATATTTGAAGTTTCACCCTGTCCTTTCGTTTGTAAGCCTCGTTTACTTCAAGGAGCTTATCTTGGGACAAGGGCAGCCTTAAGCTGCTTAAAATATTTTTAAGCTTTATTTCTAATTTTTTATTCTCTTCCAAAATTTCATTATATGTATGGTCATCATAATTAAGAAGTTTTGCCTTTTCATCATAAAGGTTCTTCTCTGTGTTTTTTCTTTTAAAAACATCAGTCATATTATAAAAATCTTCACAATTATTTCTTTTTATTATTTCATTTTTCTTCTCATTCATTTCCTTGTTTGACAATGCAAAATCGGCATATTGGCATTCCATGCTTTCTATTTCCTTCCTGGAGCCTGCTGCAATATTTCTTTTTCTCCACGAAAAAATATAGAATAATAAGCCCGGTAAAAAACCTATGCCGCCGTAATAGTAGTTTATATTGCCGTAATAGTAAGCCCAGATGCATGAGCCTGCTGCAGCTGCTGTGAAGGCTGTTCCCGAAAGCCCGGCAAGTATGCTTGAAAACTTTTGTTTTTTACCAAAGTCCTTCATAAGGTCATAATTTTTATTATCTGTCAAAACATTGTTTGTTTCAATTTCGTGATTCAGCTTCTCAACTTCTCTGTAGTCCCCAATAAACTTGTTTATTTCATCTATATTTATTGTATCTATTGTTTCCCTGCCGGAGTCCATCTTTGCTTTAATAGTATCAAGCTTTTCCTTATTTGCCTTATATATGCCGTAATCTATATTTAACTTGTCAATATCAAAGTTATCGGGAATAAAATTAGATAAGTCCCCCTTCTTGTCTTCAAGTTCCAAAATGCATTCTTCACTTTCTTCAGACATCCTTAGCAGGTCATTTTTCATTGAAGCTAATGTACTTTCTGTTTCCGATGCTTCCTTGTAATCCTCTTTTGAGTAATTTGCAGGGTCTTCTTTAAATGATTTCAACTCATTGTCAATATTGTCTATTTCCTCTTTCACAGGCAGGGCTTTAAGGAATTTCTGTTTTTCCAAAGAGAGGTCATAGTCAGAAATTTCTTTATTTTTCTCTTCAATTTTCATATTAAGCTCATGAATTTTACTTTGAAGCTTTTTCTTTTCCATTGCCAAAAACATCACCTGTCTGCTTGAATTCAAAGAATTCTCCCTGGCATTTCTAAGGTCATCAAGGCGGAGAGCATATTGGCCTAAGAGTGTTTTATCATTTTTTTCGCTTCCTGCTTCTTCCTTTATCCTATGGAGGGTCTGCATGATTCTGTCCATAGAAATATCTTCATCCCTTGTGGTGGTTAAATTTGTTATTTTATTTTTAAGCTCATCAGCCAATTCCTTATCAGTTTTATTGCCAAGCTGGCTGATGCTTACCGTATTGTTGAAGGACAGCCGGCTTATGTTAAAAAAGTGGTCTCCAGGCAGGTCAATATCTTCGATGGGATATTCCTTTTGATTTGTTTCATTTGTCTTATTGAAAACCTGAACAGTGGTCAAAAGAAAATCCCTTGAAACAAGATATTTTTCCTCCTGGTCTCCTATTTCAATACTTCCTTTGTACAAGGGGCTGTTCCAAGGTTTATACTTATTATATCCGGATATATTTTCAAATCCATACATTATAAATTCAATGAAATTGTGTATGGTGGATTTTCCTGATTCGTTTTCCCCAAAAACAATATTAAACTTGTTGCCAAAGTAAATTTTCCTGCTGATAAATTTTCCAAAAGCTCTCAAATGCAGTCTGTTTATGTGCATATTATTTTACCACCTTTTCTTTTCTGAGAACTTCAAGTCCCAGTTTAAATGCCTGCTGTTGCAATTTGTCGTCATTATTGTCAAATTGGAGTTTATAGCTTTCGATAATATTGTATTCATTGCCTTCATAATTTCTGCTTTCAGTTTCATATATGTAGTTGTCTTCAAATTCAATGTAATAAAAAAACTGTTTTGCTTCATTTTCAATTTCATCCATTGAAATATCGGTATTTACTTCCCCTGTAAGCTCTATGTGCACATAATCCTTTATATTGGAAAAAGTATCTCCGGAAAATTTAATCAAGTCCAGTATTTTATTAAAGCTGTATGAAAGATTAAGCTCAATCTGCCTCTTTACAAATTTTCTTTTGGCAATGGGTAAAAGAGAGTATTGAACATTCTTTTTTTCTATGCTTCCTGCTATTATTCCATGGTCGCCTTCCTCTTCAAATGACATGGGCTCAGGAGTGCCGCAGTATACTGCATTGCCGGTTATTTGCTGAAAATTATGTCTCCCTCCAAGGGGGCAGTAATCAAACTTATTTTTTATAACATCAATATTGACCGGCAGCCTGTCATTTGAATCAATATCCCCATGGAGCATAAGAATGTTAATTTTTAAGTCATCAACAAAGATGTCATAAATAGACTGGGTTTTCCTGTTTTCCTCGTGCTTGTCCCAGCTTATAGAATAGATGCACAAATTATCATTGGGAAAATTCAGCTTCTCAACACTTTCGGTATTCTTTATCATATATACATTATCAGGCCATTGTATATACTCATACATATTGTTAATATTGTAAGGGTCGCTTTGACCGCAGACAATGATTACATTGGTTCCCGGAATAGAACTTAATTTTGCAGAAATATCATTTAACCCTTTATAGCTTATGTAGTCTCCTTCAGTCAAATCACCTGCTATAAATAAATACTTTGCTTCGTTTATTTTAGCTGCCCTGATTATTTCATCAAAAGAGTCCCATAATTCCTGTCTTCTTTTTTTTCTTTCTTTTAGTGAAAAGTTTTTTATATCGAATTTTTTTCCTAAATGCAGGTCAGATGTATGTATAAATTTAATTCCCATATCCGCTCCTTAGCTTTGTGTAAGTATTAATATTCTATCACAGAAAAAGCCTGTCTTCAATAATAAAATTGCTATAGGGACTCACCATAGGAGGTAAGGGACACACCTTGATAGAGAGTTACTCTCCCGCAGGTAATACTATCAAGGAATGTCCCGGCTTAGTCTGCTAATTCCTGCAATTTATCCATATCCAGTATTTTTACAGATGAGCGGTAAACCTCAATAATATTATCCTTTTGCATATTGGAAAGCTCTCTTGACAGTGAAGGCCTTTTAACATTCAAATACTCCGCCAGCTCCTGTCTCTTCATAGGCATGTCGAAAATCATTGTTTTTGAGTTTTTCTGAAGGAATAAAAGGTATGCTGCAATTCTCCCCTTTAATGTTTCAGCATTTAAAATCCTTATTTTATTATTGAGCATTACAATTTTATTTGACAGGATAGCAAGCATATTTTTAATGAGCTGCTTATGATAGCTGCAGTTATTTGAACACATATTTGAAAATACTCTGTATGGAATCAGCAATACCCTGCTGGTTCCGGAGCTGACCAGATCATAGGGCGAATGCTCAGATGAAGCATAAATCAAGGCTTCCCCAAACAAATCATTATTCTTTAGTGTTGTTATGATGACCCTGCTGCCATTGTATTTCTGGGATACTAAGTTTAAGCTTCCTTCTATTACTATTCCAAGCTTCTTAACCTTGTGGCCCTTTTCAAACAAAATTTGATTGTTTGTGTAATTAACAACAGCTGCATGGCTGCATTGAAGAACATACTTTATTTCATCTTCTCCCATATTGGCAAACAACGGATTATTTATAATTTGTTTAATAATATCTTCCATTATTATCTCCTGTATCAGTTCTTAATTATCAGCGGGCATCCAGCCCGGTCCCCACATTTTAATAATACTTAAATCCCCATTAAAATAATTATATAGCATTATAGTTTAATTTCAATAAAATAAAACATTTTTCAATAAAATAAAAATAAATGTTGACAAACAAATTTTAATAAGCTATGATTGCTATTAAATAATTAAAGCGTTGAAGCAGAGAAAAGTATTTCAGACGTTTACAGAGAATTGGCGGTGGTGAGAGCCAATGACCGAGAAATATAATATACACTGCTGAGCAGGTTTGTTAAAAGGAAATCCGAGTAGGCAAACACGCGTACCCGCGTTACAGGGTTAGAAGTTGTTGGACTTCGAAGAGTGATGATGTAAATCATAATTAGGGTGGTACCGCGGAATCTTTCGTCCCTGTAAGCATATTTGAAAAAAGTATGTTTATAGGAATGAAAGATTTTTTTATGATTTACCCCATTTTTCAGACTGTTTTTTCGATAGCGAACCCTGGCCAAGTTCATATCTAAAAATAAATAAATTACCTTGGAGGGAATATTATGAAAATTTCAACAATTAAAAAAATAACAGCACTTTTGTTAGTAATGACAATTATTTTTACCGGATGTGCTCAACCTGCGGATACAAATAAACCTGCAGAAACAGATGAGCCCAAAGAGAAGTTCACCATCGGAATAGCACAGCTTGTACAGCATCCTGCCTTGGATG
>CAZAYQ010000005.1:0-26331 GCA_964489345.1 uncultured Clostridia bacterium
CAAAATACCACCGTATGATAGCACAGGAAATTAAGGATAAGGGAAAGCATATAAGCTATTACAGCAAGTATGTAAATGAAGCAGATTACTATTACAATGAAAAGGATAAAACATCCTTCCGCCTTTTAAGATTTCTTCAATTTGAAAATGTGGAATCATATTTTATAAAAATGGAATCATCAATTTTAGAAGGTAAGCTATACGAAATAGTTTTGAAAGATTTTGAATATGCTGTCCTTCATTCTAAAAGCCTTTGGCTTTTGGATGTTTTGAAAAAAGAAAAAGTATTCAATGAAAAGAGGAAGAAATCAGTTATAGATTATTATGTAAATCAAAGATATTAAGGTCTTTGTTCTTGTATGTCACCTATAGAAAGACAGCCGCCGGATTGCGGCTGCCTTTGTTTTAATAAACATTTGCAATTATCCTGATAACATCATCGAGAGGTGTTCCAACCTCAATATCAAAAGTTCCGCTCTGCAGCCTTGTATCAAGATTAAGCTCAACACAACGGGTAAGGAATTCTTCCTTGCTTTTTATTAAATCATTATTTAACAGAATTTCTCCTATTTGCGAAGGATATGAACCTTGAGGAATAACAATGACAGCAATTACTCCTGCAGGGGTTTCTACAACAGGATCCTCCTCTTCCGGGTCCGGTTCTTCCTCTGCCGGCTCAGTTACTAAAGGCAGGTCCGGCATCATTTCCTTGTCAATTTCCCTGCTGAAAAGTAAATCAAATCTCCAGAACAATATGCCTGCCATAACTGCAACTACAATTATAATAAGTCCATAATCGGTAATGTTATATAAAAAGTCTCTGATTGCGTTAATTATTTTCATTATTATTTTCATTTGTCACCTCTTGCCTCTTGCTCTTATTATTTTAGCACAAAAATGCTAGGCATACAATATCCACATTTAATAAATTCTTGAAAAATTTTGCAAATTGATATACTTTCATAAATATATTGGGTATAATATATGGGGACATACCGGAACAGGTATAGGGCCACACCTTCAATGGAGGGTAAGTCCCCGGGGGACAGCATTTAAGGAATGTTCCCGAATTGAGGAGTGTAAAACACATGAAAGAAATAAAAATTACAAACAATGAGGAAGGTCAAAGGCTGGACCGGTTTTTAAAAAAATATTTGAATAAAGCAAATCAATCATTTATATATAAAATGATCAGGAAGAAAAATATAAAGGTTAACGATTTAAAAGCAGAGCCGGATAATGCTTTAAAAACAGGCGATAGGGTGCAGATTTATTTGGCTGATGATACAATAGATAAATTCAGAGAGAAAAAAACACTGAGAGAGACCAATATACATTTTGATACAGTCTATGAGGATGAAAATATTTTAGTGGTGAATAAACCTGTTGGCTTAAGCACTCAGCCGGACCAAACAGGAATAAAAAACCTGGTTGATGAAATAAAGGTATATCTGGATGCCAAAGAAGAAAATATAAGCTTTACATTTAAGCCGGCTGTATGCAACCGCCTGGACAAAAACACGTCAGGCCTTGTAATAGCAGCAAAAAACTATGATGCCCTCAAGCAGGCAAATAAGGCAATAAGGGAAAGAAAAATAAAAAGATTTTACATGGCAAAGGTTCACGGCATCATAAAGGAAAATCTGGAACTTAAGGATTATCTTATTAAAAACGACGATAAAAACATGGTTAAAATTATAAATGAACAAAGGGAAAATTCAAAACCGGTCATAACCTATGCACGTCCGCTTAAAACAGAAGGAAGACACACATGGCTGGAAGTGGAAATTGAAACGGGCAGGGCCCATCAAATCCGTGCCCACCTTTCTTCAATAGGACATCCTCTTGCAGGAGATAAAAAATACGGGAAAAAAGACAGTGAAAGATATCAGGCGCTCCACGCCTATAAACTTCTGTTTGATGGTTTTGAAGGGGATTTATCATATTTAAACGGAATGGAAATTATATCTGATATAAGTGAAAGAAAAATTTTACAGGAGGGAAAATATGAAAATCAGATTAGCAGGAACAAATGAGACAATTGAAACATATGAAAATGAAAGTTTGTACCAAATATCCAAGAGGCATCATAAAGATGATTATCTAAAGTATCCGGGCGCTAAGGTAAACAATAAGCTAAAGGGACTTTGCAGCAGGGATTACAAAGAAAATGACAAAATTGAATTTATAGATATTACCCATCCTGACGGTCACAGAATTTATGTGAGGACACTGTCATTGATATATGTTAAAGCGTGCAAGGAAGTATATGATGACATAGATGTTTCCATAAATCATTCGCTTAACAAGGGACTTTATACGGAGCTTCAATACAAACACCTAATAAATAAAAAACACCTAAATGAAATAAAAAAAAGAATGCAGGAAATCATTGATGCAAGAAAAACTATTACCACCAATTTTTTAAGCATTGACGAGGCTGCCGAAATTTTTTGTGCCCAAGGCATGATGGACAAGGTTGAAATGCTTAAATACTGGGATAAGGATTCTATACGGGTCTATGAGCTGGATGGTTATTATGATACTTTTTACGGATATCTTGCTCCAAATACAGGATATGTCAATAAATTTGATTTAAGGTTATTTTATCCCGGAATCATATTAAATTACCCTAGCCGTGAAAGCAATTTTGAACTTCCCGAAAATATTGAACAAAATAAGCTCTCAAGAGTGTTCAAGGAAGCTGAGGATTGGGGAGAAATAATGGATGTGGCATATGTAGGCGCTTTAAACAATAAAATTGCCAATAAGACAATAAGCGACATGATAAGGGTTAACGAAGCCCTTCACGAAAAAAAGACAGCATATATTGCCGATGAAATTACCTGCGATAAAAATATAAAAATAGTGCTCATTGCAGGCCCCTCCTCCTCAGGGAAAACAACATTTGCACAAAGACTGTCAATTCAACTTAGGGTAAACGGGAAAAAAACCTATGCAATTTCCCTGGATGATTATTTTATTGACAGGCATTTAACTCCCCGGGACGAACAGGGAGACTTGGATTTTGAAACTATAGATGCTTTAGATTTAGACCTTTTTAATGAGCAGCTTATTAGTTTGATGGCAGGAGAAGAGGTACAAATACCGGTATATAATTTCAGGGAAGGGAAAAGGGAATATAGCAGGGAACCTGTAAAGTTAACAAGTGACCATATTATTATAATTGAAGGGATTCACGGTCTTAATGATGAGCTCACAAAGAATATTCCCAAGATCAATAAGTTCAAAATATATATAAGTGCATTGACACAGCTTAATATTGACAGGCATAACCGGATTGCAACATCTGATTTAAGACTTTTAAGGCGGCTGGTGAGGGATAATACCCACCGGGGGAACAACGCTGTAAAAACTATGGAATTGTGGGACAATGTAGTTAAAGGGGCTGAAAAGTATATTTTCCCCTACCAGGAAAATGCGGATGCAATTTTTAACTCTGCCTTGGTTTATGAGCTTGGTGTCCTTAGAAAATATGCAGAGCCTATCATAATGGAAATTGATGAAGACAGCAGCTTCTATCCCGAAAGACAGCGGCTGATAAAATTTTTAAGCTACTTCCTCACCATTGAAGATGAAAGCCCTATACCAAATAATTCAATACTGAGGGAGTTTATCGGAGAAAGCTGTTTCAAGTAGGCTTTTTCTAAATTAGAGGTGTGTATCTTATTTTTAGCAAATAGGGTTCGCAGGTAAATTCACTAATTTATTTGCTCCCTTGGTCGCATATTTTGGGAACTCGTTGCGAATGACCTACCAACCATTTTTCTGAAAAAATACTCAGAAAAATGGGGTTAGGGCATCTCTAAAGGTCATTCAAATCAATCTTTCCTCTTTTCATTCCTACCGATAGACACAGCCCTATGGATATCATATTTACAAGCATGAATGTTCCTCCATAGCTTATAAAGGGAAGAGGAATTCCTGTTACAGGCATTAATCCCATTGTCATTCCTACATTTTCAAATATATGGAATAAAAACATGGCGGTGATGCCTGTTACTATTAATGAGCCGAACATATTGGCGGCATTTTTTGCAATTTTTATAAGTCTAAAAAATATTATTGCATAGAGGCATAAAAGTACCAGCCCTCCGGAGAGTCCTAATTCTTCACCTATTACTGCAAAAATAAAGTCTGTTTCCTTTGTAGGCAGGTATCCTAATTGGTTTTGCACACCCTTGTACAGGCCTCTTCCATAAATCATTCCTGAGCCGATGGCAGTTTTAGACTGAATTACATGATAGCCGGTGTCATCAGGGTCCAATTCAGGATAGAAGAAGGTTACAATTCTGTCAAAGCGATAATCATCGCCTAATGTGTAATCTTCCATTATTTCATAGAAGATACTGATTCCTGCAATTATCAATATTATTCCTATTATCATAACAGCCAGCACATATTTTCTGTCAATGTCTGCTATATATATCATTATTGCTACAAAAAATATAAATACCAGGGCTGTCCCCAGGTCCGGCTGTATTATAATCAATGCAACAGGTAATGATGCAAACAATAATATTTTCAATAAGACTAAGGGGTTGTTTATATTTTCTTTGTTAATATCAATAAACTTGGCCAAAGATATTATTACACCGAACTTAGCCACTTCAGAGGGCTGAAATACTATAGGGCCTATTGCTATCCACGACCTTACATCTCCCCATTCGGGGGCTTTCACGGGATTAATCAGGGTGTACAAGAGAAGTAAATTGGTCAATACATAAATAGGCATATAAAAACTCCCGTATATATCATAGTCAATCATAACTAAGACGAATAAGGCAGCTAAGCCAAGGGCAAAAGCTATTATTTGAGTTTTTAAATAGGGCTCGCTTCCAGCTTCTTTGCTCATTGTAGCACTGTTTATTATTATAAATCCATATATGCACAACAAAATCGTTGTAATCAACAATATAAAATCAAACCTTTTAAGCTTGCTTTCCTTTTTAAACATATTTAACTCCATTTTCAGTGATCTTTACCCCAATGAAACAAACACAAGCGTCAGCGTAATTCTGAACCCGGTGAAGTATGACAAATCCTAGATTTGTAACTAAGGTTATCCTAATTATAGCACATCCTAAAACAATGGAAAACAAATATTTAATGAATTAAAAACTTTTAGTAAATACAAATAAACAGGTGAGTAAAACAAAAAACCGGGTTGACTAAGGTCCTAAAACGTTATAATATAACAAGTGTATGCAGAAAAGTGATTGTAATCTTATGAAAGAATGCAAAATATGAAGTTATGGATGAAAATTCAACAATCTGCTGCAGTGGCTGTTTTTTTATTGTGCAGGATTACATTTAAATGTTTTAAAGGACACAAGAAAGGGTATAGTTACATTTGCGGCTTTAATGGGATATTTTTTTATTTTAAGCAATTAAATATGACTTGCAAGAAAGGAGAAGAAATGAAGAAATTTAAAAAATTAAGCCTGCTAATAGCTATAGCTATGGTGCTGCAGGTTTTAATGCCGGTTAATTATGCTTTTGCCGAAGAGTTTGGGGAGGAAAGAATACAGGAAGCATCTTTGGAGGTGCGTATTAACGGTGAAGGCCCGGGAGCCGGCGGAAATTTTACGAATGTTCCCAATGATGCAGATATCAGCATAGGGTTTAGATTTGACTTTAAGGCAATGGATTCAGATGAAGACGGATACTATTATGAGGCAGATGACTATTTTGAATTTTCACTTCCTAAAGAAATACAATTCAGCGGGCAGCCTGCAGAAGGATGGCCTCTTAATGATGATGATGGCGAAATATATGCAAGGGTAACAGTTACTGAATCTACGGACAAGTCTGTTGCCAGGTTAACATTTGTAAAGGATGTACCAAATGCTGGTTTATACGCAGAGTTTACCCTTGACGGGAAATTTGTCAATATCGATGAAGATGATGGTACAATTGTAACAATCGATATAGGTTACGGTGCAGATGAAATTGAAATTGGAGTGAATCCTCCGGTTGTTGAGCCGGTTTCTATAGACTTAAACAAAACTTCAGAGCTTGATTTGGAGAATAATAAAATCAAATGGACATTGATTGTAAGTCCGGATCAAGGCAAAGAAGCTAAAGATGTGATTATTACAGACTACTTCAATACAAGTGAAAATCAGGTCTTTGCGGCTGACAGCTTCAAGGTTGAAAATTCAGGACAAGTAGATGTTACAGATTCAGATGGATTTGCTCTTTCGGCCGATAAGTTTGCTTATACTTTCCCCGGACCAATCAGCGAACCACATACAATTACATATGAAACAGATATTTCTGCCAGCTTGTTCAGCGAAAGTTCAACAACAAAGACTATCAAATATGTAAATGAAGCAGAAGGGACAGCTAAGGATTTTGGACCTGTCAGAAAATCCGATGAACAAAGCATCAACTGGATTGCAAAATCAGGAGAAGCGCAAACAGGAGATAATTTAGGAAGGATAAAATGGACAGTAATCATAAGAAATGAAGACGGCTTCCTTAAAGGAAAGACCGGAGTGCAAATAGTTGATACAATAACAGGCAATCATGAGTTTGACGGTAGCTATCCTGTGCAAATTAAGTTGAATAATGATTCTACACGCACTGCAGGAAAAGGAACAGATACCGGATATGGTGCATACAATACATCCGGCAAAACATTGACCTATACTTTTAATCCGACCCATATCAACACAAATTTCACTTCTGCTGTTCTTACATATTATACTAAAATTACAGACGGCGGAGATAGCAATGCCCAAGGAACATACAGCAACAGTGCAAAGCTTATTATTCCCGGTGTATCAAATAATCCATCCGATGGCTCAAGTATTGGCATTGGAAATGGTATTATTCAAAAAAGTGTCGGCGGTACACATGATTATGCGAAAGGACTAACAATAGACTGGACTATTTATTTGAATAAAAACAACCAAAGCGGTATTTCAAATGTAACCTTTGTGGATACTATTCCCAATGGTTTGGAATATGTTGAAGGTTCATTTAAGTACGACGGAAACAGCGCTGCTCCGCAGGTAGATGAAAACGAAGACGGCACTGCTACACTATCTTACCTAATAAGCGGAAGTATAACAGGTCTTAAAAAAATAACCTATCAAACAGAAGTTAAGGCAGACTATCCGGGCTTGATTACAAATGACAGTGTTTCTTTTGAAAATGGTGCCAAGCTTACAGGAACAGGAATAACGGGAACTCCAGGCCATAAGGTATCAACAAGCGTGAAAAACACTGTAATAACAAAGACTGTTGACTCTGACTATAACTATGATACTCGTAAACTAAGCTGGAAAATTACCATCAATGAAAACAAACTTCCCTTAGAAGGGGTAGTTGTTACCGATATAATACCTGAAGGAATGGTGTTTTTGAGGGATAGCTTTGAATTTGACGGTAATCCGTTACAAGAAGCAGATGAAACGAAGTTAAGGGAAGGAAGAGCAAATGAAGGTAAAAACACAACTTTTATTTTTGAACTTGGCGACACTTCTGCCAGCCATACAATAATATTTGAAACAATGGTGACAGAAGAATATTTGCTTGAAAATTTAAACAAAAAAAATGGACTGACATTTAACAATATTTCAGAACTTACATCCGGCGGGAAAGAAGCAACTGCCAATGCAGGCAAAACAATAGAAAACGACCTGGTTCGTAAAGAGGGAGTAAGAACCGGATTTGATTTAGTGAAGTGGTATGTTCCGATTAATATAAACAAAATAGATTTAGGTCCTATTGAATTGTCTGATGAATTCCAGTCCGAACTTTCACTTGATCTTGACTCTGTAAGACTATATGAGCTCAATGCGGGAGATGACGGTAATTATAAAGATGGTGACGGATACCTTTATACACTGCCAAAAGACAATCTTGCATCTGACACAGACAAGTATGAAATAAGTTATGTTAATAATGTGTTCACATTCAAATTCAAAGAGGAAGTTGGGAAAACTGTCTATGTTTTAGAATTTACAACATTTGTAAATGCAACAAGACCGGTTGTCATCAGAAATGAAATAAAGCTTGAAGGCATTACTGTTCTCAACAATCCAAGTAACAATATAGGGACAATAGATGTTAACTCATGGTCAGGTTCGGCAGGTTCAACACCTGCAAGTCTAACTATTTATAAAGTCGATGAAAATGATGAAGCCTTGGAGGGAGCTGTATTTGAGCTAAGCAATTCAAGAGGCAGTACTTTTTTACCTGCAACACCCAAAGAAGATACATATGTTTATGAGCCCCTAAACCTCAGCAGATATTTTATTAAGGAAATCACTGCACCTGATGGTTATTTGAAATATGACCACAATGCAGCCGGAGAAGATTCCCGGGGCATTCAAATTTCTGTAAATCATTCTGCAGGTATTGAATATTACTTTAAGAACAAAAAAGCTGAGGCAGAGGTTGTTTTAATTAAGAAAAGCACCACCGGAATGAAGTTATCGGGAGCAGAATTTACACTGTATGAAGAAGATGGGGAAACAATATTTGAAGACCGCCAGCCTGTTATGAGTGATAACGAGGGAAGGGTTGTTTTCCCGGGAATCCCTGTTGGAAATTATATTATTAAAGAAACAAAAATTCCTGAGGGGTACATAGCATTAGACGGCGGGCTGAGCGTCAGCGTAGGTATAAATGATGACAATACGGCTATGATGGTTGTAATCGATAATGAAGAAGCAAATGAAGACTACACAGTATATAACCGGCTTGTTACAGATAAAGTAATGGTTATTAAGGCGGATACTTCAAGAGCAGGCCTGGATGGTGCTGAGTTTGGGATATATGATAAGGATAATGAAATAATTGACAGGGCCTATTCCGGCGAAAACGGAATAGTTCAATTCGATAATATAGCAGAGGGAGAGTATGCTATAAAAGAAATAACTGCCCCTGACGGCTATATAAAATCAGATGCTGTAATATATGTTAGTGTTGTAGAAAACAATGAAAAATTGGAAATCAAATACGGAACTTCCGAAGGCCTTTATGATTTAGAAACAGCACCTGAGTTTGAAAATAAGTCTATTGATATTGAGTTTATAAAACAAAATAAGAATAAGAGGCCTCTTAAGGGAGCAGAATTTACACTATATGAAGAAGATGGGGAAACGGTGTTTGAAAGCCGTAAGCCTGTAAGAAGCGGCGATGAAGGGAAAGTTTTATTTACAATTATTCCGGAAGGAACATATGTTATTAAAGAAACAAGAGCCCCGTCAGGATACAGACAATTGCGCAAGGATATTTTAGTTGTAGTAGAGCTGGATGCAGACGGGCAGCCTGTGATAACTTTCTTCTATAGTGATCAATCAGAAGTGTTAAGAGGGGACAATGATGAATTAATCGTGATTAACGAAAGAAGACCAAGCGGCGGGGGAATTGAACCTGAGCCTGAGCCGGCTGAACCCGACCCGGTAGAACCTGAACCGACTGGACCGGTAGTAGTTCCCGGCGACACAGAAATAGAAGATCCAAATATGCCTGAAGGCTGGGATGAATTGGATGACCCGAACGTGCCGGTTGATACGGCTGTACCGCCTTCTCTGCCTGATACAGGCAACATTCTTAACTCATGGATGCTGGCAGTTATTGGTTTCATATTTATATTGACAGGCATAGTATTGTTTAACAGAAGAAGCATAAGAAATTAAATTAGTGGGGAGGAGCTAAGCTCCTCCTTGATTTTTAGAGGATAAGGATGAAAAAATATTTGCCCCATGCTTTGATATTGATAGGTGTTGCCATTATAGGAATTGCACTGTATCAAAAGATAAGCACCACATATTACCAAAACAAATTAGTAGAAGAATATGATACTTATATAAACCGGCTGAGCCTAAATGAAAATATTGTTAATAAGAGAGAAGATATTGAAGATACAGAAGGCGGTGTGCTTCAGCAGGGAGAAGCTTTTGTTGATATAAATCCTGAACATGAGGCTGATAATTCCCGGATAGAAGAAGTAAATCCTGTTGAAATCTACCTTCAAGGGAAGGAAATCAGCGGAATTATAGAAATTCCCAAATTAAATGTTAAAGCTGCAATACTTGAAGGAACTGATGACAAGGCTTTGAAATATACGGTAGGGCATTATCCCGGCACTGCAAATCCCGGTGAAAAAGGAAACTATGTTCTTTTAGGACACAGAAATTATGTATACGGGCATTATTTCAGAAAAATAGATGAACTGAATCCCGGAGATGAGGTTATAATTAAAAAAGATTTAGAAACATATATCTATACAATTACTGAATCCTTTGTTGTCAGTCCAAAGGAGGTATGGGTTTTAGATACAACAGAAGAAGCTGTGCTGACAATGATTACATGCACACCGATTATTACCTATACTGACAGACTGGTTGTAAGAGGCATTATTTCTGAACAATGACTAAGCTTATCCGCTTGAAAGGCTATAGAGAACCCCCTGCTTGAAAAAAGAACCGGGCAGGAGTTTGCTTGTCAAGTGGATTTTTTAATTTGCATTACATTAAAAGTTCTTTATATTAGAACAAATGTATGCTATAATTCAAAACAGAAGAGAGATTTTAGAGGGTGGAACATGCTTATACTTGGAATAGATCCGGGACTGGCAATATCAGGCTACGGAATATTAAATTATACAGGCAATAAATTTGAAGTAATTGATTATGGCTGTATAGAAACCGAAAGCTGCGAGGAATTCCCCAAAAGGCTTAAGCATTTGTATGACAGCTACACATCCATTATTGATATGTACAAGCCAAAAGCAGTTGCTATTGAAGAATTGTTCTATAATAAAAATGCTAAGACTGCAATGGCAATAGCACAGGCAAGGGGAGTACATTTGCTGGCGGCAGAAAATAAAAATATTCCCCTTTATGAATATACGCCTCTTCAAATAAAACAGGGAATAGTAGGATACGGAAGAGCTGAAAAAAGACAGGTCCAGGAAATGGTAAAGGTAATACTTAATTTAAAAGAAATACCAAGGCCTGATGATGCAGCCGACGGTTTGGCTGCAGCAATCTGCCATGCCCATTCGCTGAAGTTTGCAGAAAATTTTAAAATTAAAAAATATTGAGGGATGAAATGATAAGCTATATAAGAGGAAAGGTTGCTAAAAAGGGCATCGATTACCTGATTTTAGACAACAATAACATAGGCTACTACATAAATACTTCTTTTTCCACCTTGGAAAAGGTAAGTGAAAAAGAAGAGGCAGCCATACTTACATACATGCATATAAGGGAAGATATTCTTGCCTTGTACGGCTTTTTATCTTCAGATGAAATAGAGTTATTTAAGAAATTAATAAGTGTTAACGGAATAGGACCAAGGGCAGGGCTGTCAGTATTATCAACCTATAATGCAAATACTGTAAAAGAAATAATTCTGATGGAAGATGTGGCCAGACTGTCAAAGGTACCCGGCGTCGGCAAAAAAACAGCAAGTAAAATTATTTTAGAGCTTAGGGACAAGGTTGGAAGGGTGGATGAGCTTCAAGGAAGCGATATTGTCATAAGCAGTGAAATGTCTGATGTGGCTGAAGCCTTAACTGCTTTGGGATTTGTCTATCAAGAGGTTAAAAAGACACTAACAGGCATGGACTTGTCAGGCAAGTCTGAAAATGACATAATAAAAGAAGCACTAAAAAATATGAACAGGCAGGGATAATATGTTTGAAAGGGAAAATGAAATAGTTGCAGGAACATTCAATGAGTATGATGAAGAAATAGAGCTCAGCTTAAGGCCTCAGAAGCTTCCTCAATTCATAGGCCAGCATAAGGTAAAAGAGGTTTTAAATATATTTATTGAATCTGCCAAAATGAGGAAACAGCCCCTTGACCATGTGCTCCTATCGGGTCCCCCGGGACTCGGGAAAACTACCTTAGCCAATATAATTTCCAATGAGTTAGGGGTTAATATAAGGGTAACTTCAGGTCCTGCCATTGAAAGAGCCGGAGACCTGGCTGCAATACTTACAAATTTAAATGAAAATGATGTATTGTTCATCGATGAAATCCACAGGCTTAATAAGGTTGTAGAAGAAATCATGTACCCGGCACTTGAAGATTTTGCTTTGGATATTATTATAGGGAAGGGTCCTTCAGCAAGGTCCATAAGGCTTGATTTGCCTAAATTCACCCTAATCGGTGCAACAACCCGGTCGGGAATGCTTGCTTCTCCTTTAAGGGACAGGTTTGGGGTTATGTGTAATTTAGACTTTTATGAACCGGCGGACTTAAAGGAGATTGTACTCCGGTCTGCAGCTATTATAAATATTGAAATTGAGGAAAAGGGAGCAGAGGAAATTGCAAAGCGGTCAAGGGGAACCCCCCGTATTGCAAACAGACTTTTAAAAAGGGTAAGGGATTTTGCAATTGTAAAAAGCAAAGGGATTATAGACTTAGAAACTGCTGACAGGGCACTAAAGATGCTTGAAATTGATGAAATTGGACTGGATAAACTGGATAGGCGGATTTTAAACACCATAATCGACTTTTACAAGGGCGGTCCTGTTGGTCTTGATACATTAGCTGCTTCCATAGGGGAGGAAAAAGGAACCATAGAGGATGTATATGAGCCTTATCTTCTGCAGATAGGGTATTTAAACCGGACACCCAGGGGAAGGGTTGTTTCAGAGCCTGGCTACAGGCACGTTAAAAAGATAAGAAAAAAAGAAGACCAAATCAATATGTTAGAGGACGATTATGAAAAAGAATTTGATTAAAATAATAACTATAGCAATAATGGCAGCTTTTTTATTTCCTTCGGCAGCCTTGGCTAAAGGTAAAAATGATATTTATGTAAGGGTTAGGATAAGATATCCGAGACTTTTCAATGAGCAGGTATCCTTTGAAGGCTATGATGAAATTCTTATATATGATGATTATGACGAGCTTTTCAGCCTCAATAACAAGCTTAACTTAAGAATTGATACATATTATACAGGAAGTTATTATTTATCGGACAAGAGCCAGGGTATTTACGGTCCATATCATGCAGTGTTATTTGATGAAACTTATTCTTCCTATGAAAAAGCTTTAAGAAAGGCTCAAGAATTAGAGGAAGAATTTAACTTTGATTTTTATCCCTATTTGACTAAAGAGGGATTTATTATAGCAGGCGGAAATTTTACAGATAAAAATTCTTCGCAAAAATTAGCTGATAAATTAAATAATAATGGCTGCAATGCAGAATCATATAGCGGTAATTTGGAAAATATTCTTGCCTACAACAACAAAAACCAGCCTCTTTTCATGTATGAAAAGAACATCCCCCTGTATTTTTCTTCTTACAGCTATGATGAAGGATATGAAATGATAAAGGTTGACAACAGAGCTTACAGGGGAAGGATATCACTCAATATAATTGAGGATTACAGGATGATAACAATAAATGAAGTTGAACTTGAAAATTACCTCTATGGGGTTGTTCCTAATGAAATACCCTCCTCCTGGGGGATGGAGTCTTTAAAAGCCCAGGCACTGGCTGCAAGAACCTATGCGGTCTATAACATTAAGCCAAATCAGGCTTATGATATGGAAGACAATCAAAACAGCCAGGTCTACATGGGATATGATTATGAAAAATCTTCTACCAACAGGGCTGTGGATGAAACTGCAGGAGAAATGATATACTATGAGGGTGAATTAATTCAAGCATTTTATCACTCAACCAGCGGCGGGTCAACAGAAAATTCTGAAAATGTCTGGTATGAAGACCTTCCCTATTTAAGAGGAGTAAATGATGAATTTTCAAATAATTCAGGCTCGCCCCACAATGAATGGCAGACTACATATTACAAGGAAGATATAGTAAGACTTTTAAATCTTGATGACAATAAGGTTGATGAAGTCTACGGAATTCAAATAAAGAAGGTTACTGAAAATAACAGGGTTGTGGAATGTATATTTTTGACCGATGCAGGGGAAATTTCATATAAGAAAGAAAATGCAAGACTTCTTTTGGGACTGAAGAGCTCCTGGTTTACTATAGTAAACGGAAATTCATTTTACTTCATTACTGAATACTTTTCAGAAATTGAACATGAAGAGGATGAAAATCCTCCTTCAAGAGGAGGAATCCTTGATACAATAACAGATGATGAAAAGAACCAAGGAAGCAAAATAGATTATGAGAGCGGGAGTATTGCAGGTATGTATGCAATCAGCCCGGATGGAGCAAAGAAAATAAGCCGGGACAAATTATCCTTTATAAGCTCAAAAGGAGTAGCAATAGTGGATACCAATTCCAATCAATATAATTTTGAAGGAAGGGGCTGGGGACACGGCATCGGTATGAGCCAGTACGGAGCTAAACAAATGGCTGAAGAAGGATATTCCTACAAAGAAATATTAAAACATTACTATACCGGAGTAACTATTAAATGACGAATTTTAAAACAAGGGACTTCTATTATGACCTCCCTGAAAGGCTCATAGCCCAGACACCCATTAAGGAAAGAGACCATTCGAAACTGCTGGTCCTTGACAAAAAAACCGGCCAAATAGAACATAGGCATTTTTATGATATAATTGAATATTTAACACCGGGAGACTGCTTAGTCATTAACGATACAAAGGTTATGCCGGCAAGGTTATTCGGAAATAAAAGAGATACATGCTCACTGATAGAAATTCTTCTTTTGAAAAGAATTGATGATAAACGTTGGGAAACATTGGTTAAGCCCGGCAAAAAGGCAAAAATAGGAGCAGAAATTGTTTTTAAAGAAGGTTTCCTTACAGGGAAAATTGTTGATATTCTTGATGAAGGCAACAGGATTATAGAGTTTGACTACAAGGGCATATTTGAAGAAATATTGGATGAATTGGGGGAAATGCCCCTGCCTCCTTACATACACGAGAAACTTAAGGACAAGGACAGGTATCAGACTATTTATGCAAAATATTTAGGTTCTGCAGCAGCTCCAACGGCGGGCCTTCATTTTAACAAAGCCCTCCTTGAGGAAATAGAAAAAAAAGTAAATGTAGCAAGGCTTACCCTCCATGTGGGGCTTGGAACATTCAGACCGGTAAAGGCTGAATATATCAAGGACCATACAATGCATTCCGAATATTATGAATTGAATGGAAGGGATGCCGATAAAATAAACAGTGCAAGGGATGCAGGCCGCAAGCTTATCTGCGTAGGCACCACCAGCGTGAGAACTTTAGAAACTATTGCTGATGAGAAGGGAAGAGTGAAGGCTCAAAAGGGATGGACAGATATTTTCATATATCCCGGCTACAAATATAAGGCAGCAGACTCTTTAATAACAAACTTCCACCTGCCTGAATCAACCTTGATAATGCTGGTTTGCGCTTTGGCAGGAAGAGAAAATATTATGAAAGCATACCGTGAAGCTGTGGAAAAAGAATACAGATTTTTCAGCTTTGGGGATGCAATGTTTATAAAATAGGAGAATTATGTTTAAATTTGAATTGTTAAAAGAATCCAAGGAATGCAGGGGAAGACTGGGTAAAATTCATACTCCTCACGGCATTATAGAAACACCTGTATTCATGCCCGTGGGAACAAAGGGAACAGTTAAGGCAATGACTCCCGAAGAGTTAAAAGAGCTTGAAGCTGAAATAATATTAGGGAATACCTATCACTTGTATTTAAGGCCCGGCCATGAATTAATAAAGGAAGCAGGAGGCCTTCACAAATTTATGAACTGGGACGGTCCCATTTTAACAGACAGCGGAGGATTTCAGGTCTTCTCTTTGGGAGACTTAAGAAAAATTAAGGAGGAAGGGGTTGAGTTCCGGTCTCATATAGACGGGTCAAAGCATTTTATAAGTCCTGAAAAATCCATGGAAATACAAAATTATCTGGGCTCTGATATAATGATGGCATTTGATGAGTGCGCACCCTATCCGGCAGATTATGAATATGTAAAAAAGTCCATGGAAAGAACCACACGCTGGGCGAAAAGGTGCAGGGACTATCACAAAAATACAAAAACCCAGGCCTTGTTTGGTATTGTCCAAGGAGGCATGTTCAAGGATTTAAGGATTGAAAGTGCAAAGCAGATTAGTGATATCGGCTTTCCGGGCTATGCGGTAGGTGGACTCAGCGTAGGTGAGCCGAGAGAGCTGATGTGTCAAGTAATGGACTACACAGTGGACCTCCTGCCTAAGGATAAACCCAGGTACTTAATGGGAGTGGGCAGTCCCGATTATTTGTTTGAAGCTGTTGAAAGAGGTATAGATATGGCAGACTGTGTCCTGCCTACGAGGATGGCAAGGCACGGTGCATTTTTAACAAGCAGGGGACAGCTTACAATAAAAAATGCAAAATATAGAAATGATTTCAGTCCCATTGATGAAAAATGCAGCTGCTACACCTGCAGAAATTATTCAAGAGCCTATATAAGGCATTTATTCGGTGAAAAAGAAATTCTGGCTGCAAGGCTTGCAACAATACATAATTTATTTTTCTTGATTAATTTGATGAAAGGTATTAGAATAAGTATAAGAGAAGATAATTTCTTTAAATTCAAAAATGAATTTTATGAAAATTATGGATATTAAAAAATACATAGGAGGAATCATGCCACAGGAATATAGCGGTATAATAATGCTGGTCGTTTTCTTTGGAATAATGTATTTCACAATGATAAGACCGCAGAAAAAGAAGGAAAAAGAAACCAGAGCAATGAGGGACAGCTTGTCTACAGGAGATGAAGTAATAACCATAGGCGGTATTCACGGGAAAGTTGTTAAAGTGAATGATGAACTTGTTACCTTAGAAATGCCCTTTGCCAAACAAAGAATTGAGTTTTCTAAATGGGCAATAGGAAGCGTAACAAAACAGGGTAAAGAAAGAGCTGTTAAAGAAGAAGTTGAAGATACTGCAGATGAAATTAAAGAAGACGAATAAAAAAAGAGCATGGAGCTCTTTTTTTATATATTATTTTTTTAGAATTCTTTTGCCTAACACTATTATTTCATGAGATAAGAGGGGAACTGCAGAGAGCAGTATTAAATTTATCCATTCCCTTAATGAAAGCTGACTTGTTTCAAACATATCAGTAAGGAGGGGTACTTCCGTTACTAGTATCTGCAAAAGCAAACCTGATGAAAATGCACCTATCATTGCAAGATTATCTGTATGACTCATCCGGAACAAAGACTTGTCATAATTTCTCATGCCTATGGCATGAAAAAGCTGTGAAACCCCAAGGGTTGTAAATGCATAGGTTTGAGCATGCATTATTATATCAGCCAAATCTGCACCCCTTACCGGCAGAACACCATTAAACAAGTCCCGGATATTTCCTAATGTTACAGGAATACCTGCTTGATTTAAATGGGTGACCGGCGACCATAGAAAGGCTGCAAGTGTTAATGAACCAATCATTATTCCATTGTAAACCGTAAAAACCAAAGCTCCGCGGGCAAACAAACTTTCATTGGAGTCTCTTGGTCTTTGATTCATAATGTCCTTGCTTTTAGGGTCAACTCCTAATGCTAATGCAGGCAGGGAGTCGGTTATCAGGTTAACCCAAAGAATGTGCACGGACTGCAGGGGCGCTATAAGCCCTGCGGCAACAGCAGTAAACATAGATATAACTTCACCGAAGTTGGAGGACAGCAGGAATAAAACTGTCTTTTTAATGTTGGCGTAAATACCTCTTCCTTCTGCAACGGCCTTTTCAATAGTGGTAAAATTATCATCTGTAAGAACCATATCTGATGCGCCCTTGGCAACATCGGTACCTGTTATGCCCATGGCAACTCCAATATCAGCTGCCTTTAAAGAGGGGGCATCATTAACACCGTCACCGGTCATAGAAACTATACTTCCGTTGGATTTAAATGCTTTTACTATCATTACCTTGTGTTCCGGCGAAACTCTGGCAAAAACTCTTATATCACACACCCTGTCATTTAACTCTTCCTGGCATAATTCATTTAATTCGCTGCCGGTGATGCATTGATCCTCGTCATCTGCAATACCAAGCTCCTTTGCAATAGCAAGAGCAGTATCCTTGTGGTCTCCGGTAATCATTATTGTTCTGATACCGGCTTTTTTTAAAGTTCTTACCGAATCTTTTGCTTCCGGTCTCGGAGGGTCTATCATTCCTACCAAGCCCACAAATGTAAGAGCTTCTTCACTGGCTGAATCGTCATCTTCTTTGATTCCCAGAGCCAGTACCCTGAGGGCTCCTTTAGCCATTTCAGTGGCAGCCTTGTTTATATCTTCAATATGTTTTTCGCTTATATCTATAATTTCGTCATTTATGCAAATTTTACTGCATCTGTTTAAAAGTATGTCCATGGCACCCTTGGTGAAGCTCATTAGCTTGCCTGATGGTCCTTTATGGACTGTAGTCATTAACTTTCTTGCAGAGTCAAAGGACTGCTCGTTTATTCTTGGATTTGTTTCTTCCAGGCCTTCCTTTGAAATATTTATTTTGTCTCCCATATCAAGGAGGGCTAACTCAGTGGGGTCGCCGATTCTAATTTTGTTGGCCGTGGAAGCATCATTGCAGAGAATGAAGCCGTCTAAAAATAATTTGTTGTTTTCGTATGATAAGTCATCCGTATTTTTAATTTCACCATCCAAGTATACCTTGGTTACGGTCATTTTATTCTGGGTGAGAGTACCTGTTTTATCTGAACATACAATGCTTACAGCCCCTAATGTTTCAACTGCAGGAAGTTTTCTTACAATAGTATTTACTTTTACCATTCTTGTAACACCAAGAGCCAATACTATTGTAACAACTGCCGTTAGACCTTCAGGCACAGCAGCTACGGCTAATGCAATTGCAGTGATAAACATTTCAATTATGTCTCTCCCCTGGAGAACAGCTATTAAAAACATAGCGGCAACTATAACCACTGCAGCTATCCCCAGTAATTTTCCCAGGTCATTTAACCTTTTTTGGAGGGGAGTCAGTTCCTCGGTGCTCTCATTTATCATTGCAGCAATTTTACCTATTTCAGTGTCCATTCCCGTATAAACTACGAGGCCCTCACCACGGCCGTAGGCAACGCTGGTGGAGGAAAATGCCATATTCAGCCTGTCTCCGATTCCTGCTTCCTTGTCAGTCACAAGGTCCGCGTTTTTATCCACAGCTACGGATTCTCCTGTTAAAGCAGATTCTTCAATTTTTAAATTAATGGATTGAATAAGCCTTAAGTCTGCAGGTATAATTCGTCCTGCTTCAAGTATTACAACATCTCCTTTTACCAGGTCGCCGGCGGGTATTTCCATTATCCTGCCTTCACGTCTGACCATTGCAAAGGGGCTTGAAAGATTCTTCAAAGCTTCCAGGGCTGCCTCTGCCTTTGATTCTTGAACCATTCCTATCACTGCATTTACTAAAACTACCATAAGAATTATTATTGCATCTGTTATTTCATTCAGGGCTATTGATATTGCTGCAGCTGCAAACAATATGTAAATAAGTGTATCCTTCAGCTGAGCCAGGAACATTTGAAGTTTTGTTTTTCCTCTTTTCTCTACTAAAGTATTGGGTCCGTTTTCCAACAGCCTCTTTTTTGCTTCTTCCTGACTTAAACCGGTGCTTTGAACCGTATTTAAGTCCCGGCATGTTTGAATTATACTTTTCTGGCAATACATTTTTTTACTCCTTTAAGATTAGTTCTTGAAATAAGGTTAGGTCATAAAAAAAGACTTTCAGTATATCCAAAAACATTCAAGATATACCAAAAGTCTCGTTACCTGAGTTACATGAGGATTTCCAGCCAGAATACATATTCCGTGTTGTTGACTGGAAATTTAAAACTACTCCCTTTCAGCAAAGTAATACTATCAAATGCAGAAATTTTTGTCAAGTATTATATTAATGTTCTTTTTTAAATTTGTATGAATATTATTTAATAAGTCATGCTCAAGGAGGTATTATGAATTTCGGTAAATTGCTTAAGTATTCTCTGTTTTTATTTATTTTATCTTTAATAGTATTTTTTATACTGACTGTTTATATATATTATTTTTCAAATAACCCCGGCATTGAAATAATTTACAGCTTTATTGTACCAATATGCATATTTGCAGTTTCCATGCTCTATTCAAAAAGTGTCAATGAAAAAGGCCTGGTAAGGGGAATTGAAATATGGATAGTATATTTTGTAATAGTTTTACTGGCAAAGGTTTTATTAAGATATCCTTCTGAAATCAGAGTGCTTTACAATGGTATTATCCTTCTTATGTCTGTATTGGGTGGAATTATCGGTGTAAACCTGAAAAGCAAGGGGTTGGTTAAAAGAAATTAAAGTAAATATTTAAGAGTTTTAAAAAATAATGGCGGCAGGTCAACCTTCCGCCATTATCTTTTGTCATTTCTGTGAATACACCGTTTTCAAGGAAGTCTAAAAGATGAGATCCTTTGCTTCGTTCCGGATGACAAGCAGATTGGCTGTGGGCAGTAATGGGGCAGGTTGCAAAATTTTGTGTAAATAACTAAAAAACAGTGGCAATTATGTATGAGAATATAGTATAATACATTTAGATAAAAAATTAGCTTAACAAGAGAGGAGTGTTATTTATGCAGATTGGTTTTATAGTAATTCTAATAATGGCGATTTTTGTAGCGATTTTTGCTATACAAAACGGGACCCCTGTTCCTATTGATTTATTTTTTGCCAGATATGAAATGCCCTTAGCAGTAATAATGATGATATGTCTTATTCTGGGTGCTATTATGGTCTTAATACTGGGTACTACAAGACAATTCAAGAAAAGATCCGAGCAAAAGGAATTAAAGAATAAAATCAAAACTATTGAAGGTGAAAAAACTCAAATAGAAACAAATATTAAAACACTTGAAACAGAAAAAGCTGAATTAGCTGCAAAAATTGAAGCATTTGAAGCTGAAAAGCAAACTCTACAAGGTGAAAATACCGGGTTTATAGAAAAGCTTTCACAGTTTGAAGACAAAATCAGGCTGCTGGAAGAAGAATTGACTGAGAAGGACCAGGAAATAGAAAGGCTGAAAATTCAAAATATTGATGAATTCCAAGAGGACGTTGAAATTACAGATGAAGGCTCAATAGAGACAAACAATGAAAACAGTGAAGCTGAAAGTCAATGAACATAATAATGATGACATAGAAAGAATCAGCAGGGGATTTAATCTTTCTGAAACATCTGCAAAAATACTTTTAAACAGAAATATTAAAACTTTTAATGATATTGAACAATTTTTTGACCCGGACTTCAAGTATTTTGAAAGTGCTGAAAACTATAAAGATTTACATAAGGGCTGCAAAAGAGTCCATGAAGCAATTAATAACAATGAAAAGATTTTAATATACGGCGACTACGATGTTGATGGTGTAACATCTATCAGCCAATTTTTTGTTTTGTTAAAAAAAGCAGCCGGCAATGTGGACTATTATGTTCCGGAAAGGGAAAGCGAAGGATACGGTATAAGCACAGAATTTGTCGACTCTTTAAAAAACGGTGATATCTGTGCTGACCTCTTGATAACCGTGGACTGCGGCATAGCCGAATTTGAAAAGATTGATGAAATAACAAAACTTGATAAAGATGTAATTATAGTGGACCATCACCAGTGCGGGGAAAAGCTTCCGAATGCATATGCCATAATTAATCCAAAGCAAAAAGATTGTCCGTCAGAAAACAAGCATTTATGTGCAGCCGGACTATCTTTTAAATTTTTGATACATTTGAATAAATACTTGAAAATTAATGATATTGAGGATGTACTCCTGGAATATGCCTGCCTGGGCACCATTGCAGATATAGTGGACCTGGTGAAAGACAACAGAATTATTGCCTTTCAAGGGTTGAAAAGGATAAACAATACAAAGATTGCAGGAATCAAAAAATTAATAGAGGTTTCAGGCATAAGGGACAAAGAAATCAAATCCTATCATATCGGATTTTTGCTGGCACCGAGGATTAACGCCTCGGGGAGGATGGATACTGCAAAAAAGGCAATAAAACTTATGCTTACAGAGGATGAAGAAGAGGCGGAAGCCCTTGCTACTGAGCTTGATAATTTAAACAATGCAAGAAAAGAAGCAGAAAGCGAAATATTTAAAGAAGCAGTCAAAAAAATAGAATCAGATTTCCTCTATAAAAATAATGCAATAGTAATTCACGGTAATGACTGGCATGAAGGTGTCCTCGGAATTGTTGCCTCAAGGCTGACAGAAAAATATTGTAAGCCCAGTGTGGTTATATCGGTAAAGGATGGAATAGGAAAAGGCTCAGCAAGGAGCGTAGACCAGATAGATATATTTGATGTATTTCAAGCTTGCGACAGCCGGCTTGAAAAGTACGGCGGCCACAAATTAGCTGCAGGCCTGACTATTTTAGAAGAAAACATAAATTCATTTACAAATGAACTGAATAGTTATATAAGCTCCAATGTTGATGACGAATACTGCCAGAGGGCAGATGCGGCAATTGATATATCTGATATAAACCTAAGTCTTTATGATGAGATAAACAGGTTTGAGCCCTTTGGCTCAGGCAATCAAAAACCCCTTTTAGCTATAAGAGATGTGTCATTGAAAAATATCAGGAAGGTGGGCAGGGACGGGAGACATATAAGTTTTATGCTTTCAAAGGGGGGGCATAATATTCCGGTAATCGGATTCGGTAAAATTACAATACTTGAAAAGGTGCTTTCAATTCCCAAATCATTTATTGTTTCTTTAAGCGATAATATTTATAACGGCTTAAGAAGTATACAGCTTGTTTTGCATGATGTTGAAAACCGGGAAGAATTTGACTTTAAAATCGATGCTGAAAAACTGAAAGCATTGGAATTTCTTATTAATAGAACAAAATCCAAAATAATTAAAACAGATATATTTATGCTTGTAGAAAAACTTAATAAAAGATATAATACAAAAATAACAGCTGAAGAAGTAATATGTATGTTGAAAAAGGCAGAAAATATTCAGTTCGCTTTAAAAAATGAAGTATTGTATATAAAAAAATAATGCATGGAGGAATAATATGGACTTAAGAGAAAAGATTCGAGTTATAGAGGACTTTCCGGCTGAAGGAATCAGTTTTAAAGACATCACAACCCTGCTGAAGGATTCCGAGGCACTTTATGAATGCATCAATGAACTGGCAGACAGGTTTAAGGATGTTCAAGTTGATATTGTTGCAGGGCCTGAATCAAGGGGATTTATATTTGCAACGCCTCTTGCATATTTGCTAAGGACGGGATTTGTACCTGTAAGAAAACCGGGGAAGCTTCCGGGAGAAACAATTAAGCATGAATACCAATTGGAATACGGCACAGACTCTTTGGAAATACATAAGGATGCAATTATAAAAGGACAGAAGGTATTGATTATAGACGACCTTTTAGCTACCGGAGGAACCATGTATGCCACTGCCAAGCTTGTTGAAAAGCTTGGAGGAGAAATTGCAGGACTTGGTTTTCTGATAGAGCTTGAAGAGCTGAAGGGAAGGGAAAAACTGAAAGAATACAGGGTTGAATCCCTGCTGATATACGATAAGTAAGGTATGGGGACATAGCTTCATTGGCGGCAGGCCGCCGGGTTTAGACTATGAAGGAATGTCCTGAAATCAGGGTACAGGTGAGAAATGTTAGGCAATATTATTAATCAAATCGAGTCATACAATCCAAACGCTGATTTGGGCATTGTGGTCAAAGCATATAATTATGCTGAAATGGCACACTCAAATGCTCAAACAAGATTTTCAGGTGAAAGATATTTTGTTCACCCTTATAATGTTGCGCTGATTTTGGCTGACCTGCATATGGATGTGCAAACTATATGCGCCGGACTGCTGCACGATGTTGTTGAGGACACCGGTATATCCTTTGATGAAATAAAAAGGGAATTCGGCAAAGAAATTGCCAACATGGTGGATGGTGTAACAAAGCTTAGCAAGGTTAAATACAGAAACAAGGAAGAACGCCAGGCAGAGTCCTTAAGAAAAATGATAGTTGCCATGTCAAAGGACATAAGGGTGGTTATAATAAAATTAGCAGACCGCCTCCACAATATAAGGACACTTCAATATATGCCCAAAGAAAAACAATATCAAAAGGCAATGGAAACTATTGAAATATATGCTCCAATAGCAAACCGCCTGGGTATTGCGTCCATTAAGTGGGAACTGGAGGACTTAAGCTTACAATACATCGACCCTGAAGGCTATGAAGATTTACTTAAAAAAGTTACGGAAAAAAGCGAAAAAAGAAAAGATTATATCTCTCACATAGTTGAAACGATAAACGACAAGCTGCATGAGCAGGGCATGGAAGCAGATATAAAGGGCAGACCCAAAAGCTTATACAGCATTTACAAAAAAATGTACTATAAAAACAGGTCCTTTGAACAAATCTACGATATGATTGCCATAAGAATTATTGTGGACAATATAAAGGATTGCTATGGAGCCTTAGGGATTGTCCATACACTTTGGAAACCTGTACCGGGAAGATTCAAGGATTATATTGCCATGCCCAAGCCAAATATGTACCAATCCCTCCATACTACAGTTATCGGACCGGAAGGGGAGCCCTTCGAAATCCAAATAAGAACCCTGGAAATGCACAGGACTGCAGAATTTGGTATTGCTGCACACTGGAAATACAAGGAAGGAATAGATGAAACCACAAATTATGAGGAGAAATTAAACTGGCTGAGACAAATGCTTGAATGGCAGCAGGAAACAAATGACCCTCAGGAATTTATGGAAGCTTTGAAAATAGACCTGTATACAGATGAAGTGTTTGTATTTACCCCAAAGGGGGAAGTAGTTAATCTGCCAACCGGGTCTACACCCATAGATTTTGCTTACAGAGTCCACACTGCAGTGGGAAACAAGTGTGTGGGAGCAAAGATTAACGGAAGAATAGTTCCCATTGATACAAAGCTGAAAACAGGCGACCAGGTTGAGGTGCTCACATCTCAGTCATCTGCCGGCCCAAGCCGGGATTGGCTTAAAATTGCAGCATCCAGCCAGGCTAAATCTAAAATCAGAAAATTTTTCAAAGAGAAAGATAAAGATTTTAATGTTGATAAGGGTAAGGAATTAGTAGAAAGAGAAATTAAAAAGCAGGGCTTTCAGGCAGGAGACCTGCTCAAGGATGACTGGATCAAAACTGTTGCGGATAAATACAATATGTATACAGTCAGCAACCTTTATGCTGCCGTAGGAAACGGGGGCATAACGGAAAATCAGATATTTAACAGGCTCAAATTGATATATCTTGAGAAAAACAAGGATAAGCTGGAACTTGAGAAAATTGAAAACCTTGAAAAGGCGGCTGAAAAAACCCCCCAAAGAGCCGAGCAGCATGCATCCGGCGTTATAATAAAAGGTATTGACAATGTAAAAATTCGTTTTTCCAAATGCTGCAATCCTGTGCCGGGAGATGCCATAGTAGGATATATTACAAGGGGGAGGGGAGTTTCTGTTCACAGGGCTGACTGCACAAATATTCATGACTTAAGTGATTCCGAAGAACAAAGATTTATTGAAGTGCAGTGGGATTACAGAGAAAAAGCTACATTTATAAGCGAGCTTCAAATTAAGGCATTGGACAGACCAAGGCTCCTGCAGGATATAACATCCCTGTATGTGGATGCAAAGCTTAATGCTGTATCACTTAATTTAAGAATCAATAAGGAAAAAATTGCAATCCTTGATATCGGATTTGAAATAAACGAAACAAAACAAATTGAAGATTTGATTAAAAAAATAAAAAGATTAGACGGGGTTTTGGAAGTATTCAGAACCAAGAAGTAATGACAAGGGGACGGGGTTGCTGTCATACCGAGCGTTAGCGAAGGATCTCATGTATTTTTAGCAATGACGCGACTTACGTGTATCAATATTAACGTAAAATGAAAGGGAGAACAATGAGAGCAGTAGTACAGCGTGTTAAAAGTGCAAGTGTAAAAGTTGATGAAAAAATAATAGGGCAAATCGAACATGGTATTTTGCTTTTGCTTGGTGTTGAAGAATCCGATAATGATAAGGATTTGGAATATATGAGTGACAAGGTTCCTAATCTTAGAATTTTTGAAGATGAAAACGGAAAGATGAATAAAAGCTTATTTGATGTGGCAGGCAGTATATTGGTTATTTCACAATTTACACTATTAGGTGATGCAAGAAAAGGAAGAAGACCAAGTTTTATTGCTGCAGCCAGACCTGAAAAAGCAATACCCATGTATGAAAAATATATAAATGCAATGAAGGAAAAAAATATTAGGACTCAGTCAGGGGTGTTTGGTGCAGACATGAAAGTAGAATTAATTAATGACGGTCCTGTCACCATATTGCTTGACAGCAAAAAAATATTTTAGGAGGAAA